>JAJRWW010000502.1 GCA_024276595.1 Myxococcota bacterium | reverse complement strand
TCCACGCCGTTTCTGTCCTCGGGCTCGTTGGGGCACTTGTCCTGCTTGTCCGGAATGCCGTCTCCGTCGTTGTCTCCGTCGGGGCAGCCGTCGTCGTCCTTGAAGCCGTCGCGGTCCTCTGCCGCATTGGGGCAGCGGTCCTGGCTGTCGGCGATGCCGTCTCCGTCGTTGTCTTCGTCGGGGCAGCCGTCGTCGTCCTTGAAGCCGTCGCGGTCCTCCGCCTTGTTGGGGCACTTGTCCTTGGCGTCGCTGATTCCATCCTGGTCGTTGTCCGGGTCGGGGCAGCCGTCGTCGTCCTCGAAGCCGTCCACGTCCTCCTTGTCGGTGGGGCACTGGTCCTTGGCGTCATCGATGCCGTCCCCGTCGGTGTCCTTGGCAAGGACGGCCGTCTTCCGCAAGGCCGGCACGAAGGAGAGGGTAGTGAACATGCGCCAGGCGGGAGCTCGCCCAAAGGGCTTGAGGTCGTGGTGCGTCAGGAAGGAGCCGATGCCCACGCCGCCACCGATGGCCCAGCCCACGCGCCCAAACTTGAAGATCAGCCCGCCGATGGCCTCCATGGGGAGATCGCTCACCTCCTTGTCAGCCAGCAGGGGCACCCGGCCGTACACCTCCAAGCCCAACCCCATAAACCGCGTCATGGCGACGGTGGCGCCCAGACCCCAGGTCAGCTCGTCGTTCAGCTCCAGGAGCACCACGTCTCCGGCCAGGGCCGGGTCGTAGACGCGCTCGCGTTTGCGGTAGAGGTAGCCCAGGTTCACCGCCACGCCAAAACGCCCCCTGGTGTAGCTCGCAATGAGGCGCGGCTCGGCGGTGATCCCTGGTGAGCCGTTGAAGGTGGCCTCATCCCCAAAGGGGAAGGTCACCATTGCCGCCAGGGCCATGGCAAAGCCCTTGACGCCAAAAAGTCGAAACTTCAGCGCCAGGCGCGGATCCCCGGGGGTCACCTCCTGGGGGCTCCTGCCAGTGTTGGAGAGCGGGTCGTTGTACACGAACCCCCCCGTCTCGTCGCCGTCGTAGGCGAGGCCCAGCCCCTGCCTGGCGAAAGGAACGTCCACCGCCAGCTCCAGCCACCTGGTGAAGGTGACGCAAAAGCCCAGGTGAAACCTCACGGCGTAGTCCACCGGCTTGGAGCTGGCGCCGCCGTTGATCCCGGACATGCCCAGGTTCATGGGGCCCGTTGCGCCATCCACGGCCACGCGGAAGCCCCAGTCCCAGGGGTTGCCGACCTCGGCCCGGTCCACGGTGAAGATGCCGCGGCTGTCAGAGGCCGGCCGCCAGAAGTTGGCGTCCATGGCCCGGCGGCTCTCCTGGGCCGAGGCGGGCGACGCGTTGGCGAGGAGCGCCGCCGCGGCCACCAAGAGGGTGGCTCCCAGGGCGCGGTGTGCGAGTCGATTCCTCTGAAGCATCAGGGGTTCTCCGCTGCGGGTTTACTCGTGGCCGACCGGGTACTCGAGCTGCACAAAAATGGCCTGGGGCGCCGCGCCTCCTAGCCTGACGGGGAACTCGTAGCCGCTGGTGTTGCACTCGGAGTCCGCCACCTGATCCGAGCAGGTCCCGGAGAAGTTGCCCAGGTTCGCGCCCGGCATGAAGGCCACGCCCGTGGAGGTGGTGTAGGAGTCGGTGGCAGAAGCGGGCTGAACAAAGTCCTCGCAGGAGTCGTCGAGAAAGAACATGTTGGAGATGGGGATGGGCGGCGGCGGCGTGCCCGATCCGTTCAGGGGCACCACCCCCTCCAGGAAGGAGATGGACCCACCCTCGTTCTCGTAGCCAAAGACGCCGATCCAGGTTCCGCAGTCGTAGAGGGTGTCTCCCGACGTGCAGTTGCTGGCCCCGGCGATGGCGCTGTCGCCGATGGCCGCAGACCAGGAAGCGTTCTGGGCGTCGGTGATGCCGTACGCGTTGACCTTCTCCAAGTTGACCCCCGGGGCAGCCTCGTAGGGAAACCCCGTGAAGATGAACTCGGTGCCCGGCTCGATGGAGCGCACCACCACCGCGATGAAGTTGGTGGCGGGCACGGTGATGTCCTCCACCTTCCAGGTGCCGGAGACGGGGTCCACGTCGGCCACGCCCAGGGGCGCCACGGTGCTGGGATCCGGCGCCGCCGCGTAGGCCAGCGGGTCGTACACGGCCACCTCGATCTGGGTGGCGTCGGGACCAAAGAGGATGGGCGTCTGCATGATGTCACAGGGGCTCTCCGGATCCTGGAAGTACTTGGCCCAGCCGCTCACGCAGATGAGCTGCCCATCTGGAGAGTCTGGACAGGGGGGCACGTCCGAGGTGGACTGGCCCTCGCAGTGAAACTCGCCGGTGGGAATCCCGGAAGCGTCCACCACCCAGACCACCTCGGTGTTGATCCCGCACAGGTCCTCGTGGGGCCTACAGATCCCGTTGTCATTGTAGGTTCCTGGACCGCACTGGGGATCAGAGCCCACCAGGTCCACGCATTCGCCGTCGTAGAGCACCTGGCCCACGGGGCAGTCGCTCTCACCACAGGCCGGCAAGCCCAGCAGCACTCCGCTAGCGAAAACCGTCGTCAAAAGCACTCGATACATCTTCTGCCCTCCATTCGTGGCAGCAAGGCGGTCAGAAGTTAATGGGGTCGCGGTCCATGTCGTAGTAGACGGTGCCCGTCATGAAGACCGGGATCCCCAGCGGGGACTCCAGGGTCACGGTCATCACCCCGCGAAATTGATCGAATCTTATGGAGCCATAGGGCCCGCTCTTTTGTGCCAGCAAGATGGTCTGGCCGTCCTCCCCTGGGGGGAGGTTTGCTTGGATGAGCTCGGGGCTGAGCCGCTCCGGATCAGCCTCCCTGGTGATGAGCAGCTCACTCATGTTCTCCAGCCGCGCAGGGGAGAAGAAGGTGATCCCGCCGATGACACTGCCAGTGCGCGGGTCCGGGCCATCCACGGCGCCGAAGAGCTCGCCGCTCCGGGGCTGCGTGAGCTGGTTGGGGTTGCCCAGGTAGTAGGCCGGGTCCAGCGCATCACAGAATGCGCGCACCTCGGGCTCGACCAGGTTGTCTCGCGCCAGCTTCTCCGCCGGGTCGGTGAGCAGGGGATCGACGAACAGATTGTCGGGGAACTGGCGGCGGTCCATGAGGTCGTAGGCCACCGCGTGGTTCCACCCCGTGGCGTCCTCCACGGTGGGCGCCACGCTGACCGCCAGGAAGATGGACTCGTGGTTTTTGAAACGCGCCAGGTTCATGTAGGGGTCGCAGGGGGCGCCCGCGGCGTCGTGGCAGTAGATGTCCGGCTCGTACTGGCTGCAGGGATGCTGCGTCAACAGAGCCGGCTGGATGATGAAGTTGAGCAGCCGGATGGTGCCCACACCGGCGATGTTGGCGTGGAGCTCGTAGTGGGAGAAGTAGCCAGGATCCCCTGGAGAGAGCCCGGGAGAGGGGAGCACCAGCTCCTGACGATCGATCCCCAAAACGCTGATGTTGGCCTCGATCCTCGACCCGTCGTAGACCTCCACGCAGCCGCCACCCAGGCTCAGCAACAAGATGACAATCACCGCGTTTCTGGCTCTCATGTCACGGCACCTCCTGCGCAGGAATCACGTTCCTGAATGCGCATTCAATGACTGAAAAAGACGTAGGCGATACAACATACAGATAGTATTGAAGAGCTAGCCATGTGTCAATTCCGTTTCGCCACGGGCCCAGGGCGCATACCCGCTGGGGGACCTACGCGGCTAGCCTGGTGACAGAATCTCGTGACATTTCTCCCTCGTCTCCCCTGGGTGAGCTGGAGGCCCTCCTCGAGGTCTGCGACAATGGACTGCGCAGCCAACGGCAAGCAGCTCACAGCTCCCGGCGTGACGGGGACCTTCATGGTTCCGGCTACGCCGGGTCAGGGGGGAGCAAGGTCGGCCTCGGCTCAGGCGCCCCGTAGCAGCAGGATCACCACGGCTGTGGCAGCGATGGCTATGGCGGCCACCAGGATGACCCACATGAGCAGCCTGTTGCTGGCCATGGGCTCAGCGTGCTCCTCCGCCGCGGAGGGGTGCCGGGCAACCTCTGGCGCGCCGGGCTCCGGGCTGGCCCGCTGTGCCTGACTCTCCACCCCTGTGGGGGGCCCGGAGCGGTCCTCGCCCAGGTCCGCGGCCAGGCAGGCCGCCACCTCTTCTCTCTCCTTCGTGTGCTCCGCGGGAAACATCTGCCGCAAGAAGACCTTCAGCTCCTCCTGCAAGAACCCGTAGGTTGCCAGCAGCTCCTCCAGCCCGTCGGCGAGCTCGGCGCAGGTCTGAAACCGGTCAGCCGGCTCACGCGCCAGGGCCTTTAGCACGATGGCATCCAGGTCGGCCTTCACCCTCCGGTTGAACTTGGAGGGAGGCGACACCACGGCGGAGCGGACCTTCTCCATGAGATCGAACTCCGAGTCCCCTCGAAAGAGCTTCTCGGTGGTGAGCATCTCGTGCAGCAAGATACCGGTGGAGAAGATGTCGGTGCGGGCGTCCACCGGCATCCCCCTGATCTGCTCGGGCGACATGTAGCTGAACTTGCCCTTGAGGATGCCTATCTCGGAGGTGAACTTGAGCATGGCCTGGGCGATGCCGAAGTCCAGTATCTTCACGTCTCCTTCGTAGGAGAGACGCACGTTGGACGGGCTCACGTCGCGGTTGACCACGTTGAGCAGCCGCCCCTCGCTGTCTCTTCGGGTGTGCGCATAGTGCAGCCCGCGGCAGACCTTGGAGGCGATGTAGATGGCATGGGGCACCGGAATGCGTCGGCTCATCTCCTGGCAGCGGCGCAAGAGCTGGGTGAGATCCCTGCCGCTGATATACTCCATGGTGATGAAGTACCGGCCCTCGCTGCGGCCAATCTCCAGGGTCCGGACGATGTTCTCGTGCTCCAGCAGGAGCGCCAGCTTGCCCTCCCGGATGAACATCTCCACAAAGCGCCTCTCCCTGGCGAGCTGGGGCCTCATGCACTTGATGGCAGTTAGCTGCTCCTTCGCCTCCGGGGCCACGGCGCGGTACACCTCTGCCATGCCGCCCCGCGCGATGAGCCCCAGCAGAAAGTACTTTCCGAAGGGGACCGGCTCCTGGGGGGAGCCCGGGGAGAGCTTGGAGAGCTGGTCTGCCATTGGGTACGTCCACCAAACCTCAGGCCCGTCGTCCGCCCGGACCCAAATAAAAGTGCTCGAAAAAACGGAGATCCTCGCGGACCAGCTCCATTTATAGTCTGGTGTGGGCGCTGTTGTCCACAATTCGCCCGGGACCGGGCGCCACCGCCGGCGGATGGAGCTGCCGTTGGATGGGAGCGTGGAGATCTGTTGGCTAGCGCCAGCGCTTTACAATGTATCGCTGACCACCTTTGATGGTCACCAGGCGGGTCATGGTCTTCTTGCCGTCGTCGGAGCGAAACTGCAGCCTGTAGCGTCCAGCAGGGAGCCCTATCTCGTTCCAGAGACCGAGATCCCTGCCGTTGGCCCGGATCCGCGCCCAGGGCTTGAGCCTCGATACG
>JAJRWW010000501.1 GCA_024276595.1 Myxococcota bacterium | reverse complement strand
TGTGGGCTTGCCGCACTTTCGCCAGATGGTGACGAAGGAGCCCCGGCGCATGGGGCCTCGCTCGGCCAGGATCTGGTTCACGTAGGCTTCCCTGGACGCTTCGATGCGTCGCAGCTCTTGCCTGAGTCTACTTTGGTCTCGTTTCATCTGGATCAAGATATGAGCATGAGGGATCCAGTGTTGTCAAAAAAAAGCCGCCTGAAACGACATGGCGCCGAAAAAAGTCCACAGGTTGCGAAAAAGGCGGTGAGCCTCTCCGGGGTGGCCCCTGGGGTCGCGGACCTGAGCCAATGCCCTTACTCCCTGCCTACCGCTACGCGCTCCACCCTACGGGGTTGGCGTCGAAGGCCCGTCGGGTGTGGGGCCGGCGGAAGTGGGGCCGGCGCCCCTCCCCCAGTGTCTGAACCACAGAAGCCTGGTCGAGCGCAGCCTTCGATGAATACGTGCTTCAAAGTCTCACGCGGTGCGTCAAACAGGCTGGTCACTTTTTTTTCGTCCATGACCAAACCGTGATCTAGGGCTCCTAGGGTGCGGGTCTGCCACATGAGCACGGCATGGAAGGCCCCCCTTGGATTGGTGGGGATGGGAGTGACCATGCAGGAGAAGATAGCAGTTGTTTTTCCGGGTCAAGGTTGCCAGAGGGCAGGCATGGGGAAGGACTTCTACGAGGCCTTTGTCTTGGCGAGGCAGGTGTTCGAATGCGCCTCGGATGCGCTGGGGTTGGATCTTGCTCGGCTGTGCTTTGGCGACGACGGAAGGCTTGATCTCACGGAGTTTGCGCAGCCCGCCATTCTCACCACCGAGGTGTCGATGCTCAGGAGCATCGAGTCGGAGTTTGGAGTGAAGGTCCACGCCTGGGGAGGTCACAGCCTCGGGGAGTACACGGCCCTGGTGGCCTCCGGCACGGTGGGGCTGGAAGCTGCCGTGCGCGTGGTTCGCCAGCGAGGGCGGCTCATGCAGCGGGCCGTCGGGGTTGGTTTGGGAGGCATGATGGCGGTTATCGGTGACTCCATCGATCGTGAGAAGCTGACTGGCTGCCTGGAGGGTTTGCGAGTGGAGCTGGCCAACGACAATGCCGTGGGCCAGGTTGTCATGTCAGGCCTGGGCGAGCACCTCCTGCAGGCCAAGGACAGGATCCAAAAGGACAGGTCCGTGGGCGCCCATCGCATGGTGCCTCTGGATGTGAGCGCTCCTTTTCACAGCGCGCTGATGAAGCCAATCGAGGGCCCTTTCCGTGAGGTGTTGCAAGAGAACATGTCCGGGATCCGAGACCACTCCGCCACCCACGTGACCTGCAACGTGTCGGGAGGGGTCCACGAGGGCGACGGTCCATCCATCCTTGATCGCCTGGTGGAGCAGGTCAGCAGCACGGTTCGCTGGCGCGACAACATGAAGGTCCTGGCAGGCCGCTGCTCCACCATGTTGGAGGTGGGCCCCAGACGCCCCCTCCGCGGCTTTTTCAAGTCCATGGGCGTTGCCGCGCATGCCGTGACCTCGCTCCGGTCGGCCAGACGTGTCCTCTCGCAGGAGGCCATGGCGTGAGCTTCTCAGATCATCAGTGGGCCCTCATCCTTGGTGGCTCCAGCGGCTTTGGGCTCGCCACCGCCCACCGGCTCTCGGCCCATGGAATGAACCTGGCCCTGGTGCATCGCGATCGGCGTGGGGCAATGAAGCGAGTTGCGCCGCAGTTTTCGGCCATGCGTGATCGCGGCGTCGAGGTTCTGACCTTCAACGCCGACGCCCTGGCGGGCGACGAAAGAGAGCGCATAGTCGGCGAGCTCAAAACCCGGATGGGAGACAGCGGCAGGGTCAGGCTGCTTTTGCACTCCATTGCGCTGGGCAACCTCAAGCCCATGATCCCCTTTCACGCGAACCGGCGCCGAACCGAGCTCATCAAAGCGCTGTCATTGGCAACCGGGATGCGCTCGGACACCTTGGCGCGCGCGTTGAAGGGTGTCATCGCCCAGGGCTTCGATGAGCTGGTGCCGCTGGTGTCCGAGTGCGACTATGGCAGAAACGTCATCGAGGAGGAGGATCTCGCGGGGACCATATTCAACATGGGCACGAGCCTGTTTTCCTGGGTGCGAGCCCTGGTGGCCGCCGACCTCTTCGACGCCGACGCCCGGGTGTTGGGGCTGACGAGCGAAGGCAACGAGGTGGCCTGGCGGGGTTACTCGGCCGTGTCCGCGGCGAAGGTGGCCATGGAGGCGCTCAGCCGCTCCATGGCCCTGGAGCTCGCGCCACTTGGGATTCGCTCCAACATCGTGCAGGCGGGCATCACCGAGACGCCTGCATCGGCACTCATCCCTGGCATCGAGGGCATGAAGGCCGCTGCCAGGCGGCGGAACCCCTTCCGGCGTCTCACCCGCCCCGAGGACGTGGCCGGTGTCATCTACCTGCTGTGTCGTGACGAGGCAGCCTGGATCAATGGGACCATCCTGCGAGTGGATGGCGGCGAGCACATCTCCGGGGGAAACGGCTGATGCTCTACCTGCACGGCGTGGGACATTTTCATCCCAGAGCCGAGATCACCAACAGCTTCTTGGAGGAGCTGGATATCGGCACGGACGACGAGTGGATCATCGAGCGAACGGGCATTCGCTCCCGCCGAACGGTCCTGGACCTGAGCTACATCCGCACCACGCGAAACAGCGACGTCCGCGCGGCCGGCGAGGCCTGCGAAATCTCCAACGCCGAGCTCGCCGCCAAGGCAGCACGCATGGCGCTCCATCGGGCGGGCATCGAGGCAGAGGAGGTGGGGCTGGTGATCGGCGGCGGGAGCGTGCCTGACTTCGTGACCCCCGCGGAGGCCTGTCAGGTCGCCGAGGCGCTCCACCTTACAGCGCCGTGCATGGATATTCGCTCGGCCTGCACCAGCTTTGGAGCCGCGCTGTATGCCGTCTCGATGATGGACGTGGAGCGCGCCCCGGAGTGGATCCTGCTGGCCATGGCTGAGACAACCACTCGGTCGGTCAACTACAACGACCGCAGATCAGCCGTGCTCTGGGGGGACGCAGCGGTTGCGGCGGTGCTGTCGACGCGGGTGGCTTCACCGGTGAGGGTGGGGCGCTGTGAGCTGGCCAGCAACCCGCGCGGGCACGACAAGGTGATCGTCCCCTGGGCTGGCCACTTCGATCAGCATGGCGCCAGCGTTCAGACCTTTGCCATCAAGCAGACAGTGCGGCTGCTTCGCGGGTTGCAAAGGGACTGCGCTGATCCGGGGCGCCTGCACTTCATAGGCCACCAGGCAAATGGCCTGATGCTGCAGAACGTCTGTGAGCGCTGCCATGTCCCGGCCCAGCGGCACCACTCCAATGTCCGCGATTTTGGCAACACCGCCACCGCTGGATCGCCGTCGGTGCTCAGCGCCCAGTGGGGGGCCTTCCGTGCCGGTGACCAGGTCGCTCTGGTTGGCGTCGGGGCCGGCCTCTCCTGGGCCACTGCGCTGTTGACCTTCGACGCGCCACGGGAGGCAGGGGTCTGATGCTCTACCAGGAGTTTCTCGAATGTGAAGGGCTCTCCAGGCCCGAGGTCCTGGCCTTCTCCCAGGGCACGCTCATCGACGACCCTCCGGAGGGGTTGACGGGGCGGCTGCCCGCTCCGCCCATGCTCATGATCGACAGCATCGAGCAGATCCTGTCGGAGGGTCGTGGCGGCCGGATCGTGGCCCAGCGCGAGGTTCGCCTGGACGACTGGTTCTTTCAGTGCCACTTCAAGGGCGATCCCGTGCAGCCGGGCTGTCTCGGGCTGGACGCCGTGTGGCAGCTCGTGGGGTTCTTCTGCATCTGGAAGGGCGCGGTGGGGAGCGGTCGGGCGCTGGGATGTGCCGAGGTGGACTTTGCTGGCCAGATCCGCCCAATGGACCGGCTCGTTCGCTATGAGCTGGATGTACGCCGCTACACCTTCCGTGCCGACACCGGTGTGGCCATCGCCATCGCGGACGCTCGCGTCCTGGTGGAGGGCCAGGGCATCTACACCATCAACAGGGCCCGCGCAGGGGTCTTCCCGGGAATTGCCTACGACGATTATCCTCGACCGGGGAGAAACGCCCGTGGCGGACAGGCACGGAGCCGAGCCAGGAGGTGAAGACAATGTCACAGCGGAAGGTGGCGCTGGTAACAGGCGGTGGTACGGGCATCGGTGCGGCCTGCTGCCGTGCATTGGCCGACACCGGCATGAAGGTGATAGTTCACTGCAGAAGTAGCAAGGAGTCGGCACATGAGCTGGCCGCCTCTCTCGCAGGGGCTCGGGTGGTGTGTGCTGACCTTTCCGAGCCCGAGCAGGTGGAGGGGCTCGTAGAGGACCTCAGGGAGTCCAGCGACCGTCTGGACGTGCTCGTGAACAATGCCGGTTTGAACCGAAACGGCCTTACGGTGCGCATGAGGCTTGCGGACTACGACGCCGTGTCGGCAATCACACGGGGCACCTGGCTGCTGACCCGTCTTGTGCTGCGTCACTTCATGATGCGGGCTGGCAGCGGCCGCGTTATCAACATCTCCAGCGTTGTGGGGCACCTTGGAAACGCCGGCCAGGTCCCCTACTGCATGGCCAAGGCCGGCATCGATGGCATGACCCGCTCTTTGGCCCAAGAGCTCGTGGGCCGAAATATCCTGGTCAACTCCGTCGCTCCCGGCCTCATCGACACCGAAATGACCCGAGGCATGGGCTCGGACGCTCGGGATAGCATCCTTGAACGGGTTCCCCTCCAGCGCATGGGTACACCAGAAGAGGTCGCCCAGGCGGTGGCGTTCTTGGCCTCCAGCGGCAGCTACATCCACGGATCGGTGCTGCACGTAAACGGAGGGCTTCATGGCGGCTGATACCCTCGTGCCCACGGACCATCTCGGCCCACTGGATGTCCTGGCGAGCCTTCCCCAGCAGCCCCCGTTCCGTTTTGTCAACGCCATCCAGGAGATCAGCGATGAGCACATCGTTGGATCCTACGCCTTCACAGGGGAGGAGTTCTTCTTCTCCGGGCATTTTCCAGGCAACCCCATTACCCCGGGGGTGATCCTTGTGGAGACCATGGCACAGATCGGGGTGGTGGCCCTGGGGCTGTATCTGGCCGCCAGGAGGAGCCCTGGGCACCCCGGGGACATCATCACCCTCTTTAGCGAGGCCGACGTGGAGTTCCTGGGCATGGTTCGACCCGGGCAGACCGTTTCCGTGAGGGCCGAGCGAGTCTACTTTCGGCACCAAAAGCTCAAGGTGTACGCCGAGATGCACTGTGCAGGGGCTCTGGTATGCACTGGCCATCTCGCCGGGGTTGGAGTCAAGGCATGAGTCGCACCCGAGTTGTCATCACAGGCATGGGAGTCGTGGCTCCAAACGCCATCGGCCTCGCCGCTTTCGAGCGGGCCCTTCGCCAGGGACGATCAGGCATAGTCCACCTCGCCAAGCTCCAGGAGCTGAAGTTCGGGTGCCAGGTGGCAGGAGCAGTGACAGGTGCCGAGGAGCTGGCCGCAAGTATCTTCCACCAGGAGGAGCTCATGGCCATGAGCTCCAACATGGTCTTCACAGCCATGGCAGCCCTCGAGGCGTGGACCGGCGCCGGCCTGGAGCGCTCCGACCCCCAAGACGAGGTCGTGCACTGGGACACCGGCGCTGTCATTGGCACCGGAATCGCGGATCTCAATGTGGTGGGAGAGCGCATAGTGCCCCTCACCGACGCCGGCAAGGTGCGACGAATCGGCTCCACCTGCGTGGAGCAGATCATGTCCAGCAGCGTCAGCGCCAAGGTGGGAGGAATGCTGGGGCTGGGAAACCAGGTGACCTCAAACAGCAGCGCCTGCACTACCGGGACAGAGGCCCTGTACCAGGCCGCCGAGCGTATTCGCAGCGGACGAGCCAGGCGGATGCTGGCTGGCGGCTCTGAGGGAGACAGCCACTATAGCTGGGCCGGCTTCGACTCCATGCGGCTGCTGGCCCGCAAGTTCAACGACAGGCCCGAGCAGGCCTCGCGGCCCATGAGCGCCAGCGCCGGAGGGTTTGTGCCAGGTTGCGGTGCGGGCATCCTGGTGCTGGAGAGCGAAGAGAGCGCCCTTGAACGTGGCGCACCCATCTTTGCAGAGCTGGCTGGAGGAGAGGTGACCTGTGGGGGGCAGCGCGGGGGCGGGAGCATCACTGCGCCCAACCCGGCCGGAGTGAGACGGTGCATCCGGGCCGCTCTGGCGGACGCCAGAGTCGAGGGCGACCAGGTGGACGTCATCAACGGCCACCTGACAGCCACCTTCGCTGACCCCGTGGAGGTCAAGAGCTGGAGCCTTGCGCTGGATCGAAGGCCCGGTGATTTCCCATGGATCACCTCTACCAAGTCGATGATCGGACATTGCCTCGGAGGGGCGGGGGCCATCGAGTCGGTGGCGTCGGTGCTGATGTTGCAAGGCGGCTTTGTGCATCCTTCCATCAACTGCGAGGATCTGCATCCCGAGCTGGATGGCTTCGCGGGCTCCATTCCTCACAGCGTGGAGGAGCAGAGTATCGACGTGGTCATCAAGGCAGGCTTTGGCTTTGGGGATGTCAACGCCTGCCTCGTCTTTCGGCGTTTCGAGGCCTGAAGTAGCGCTTGACCCAACACACAGATCCCCAGGACACCCGAAGGAGAGAGACCATGGAACGAGCAGCAATACAGAGTGAGATCATTCGCATCGCCACACCCTTTGTAAAGGACCCAGCGGCGCTCGAAAGCGTCACCGAGTCAACCCGTCTCATCGACGACCTGAAGGTGAACTCTGCCCGCCTGGTGGACATCGTGTTGTCTTTCGAAGACACCTTCGACATTGAGATTGAGGACGATGAAGCCGACAAGATTCAAACCATTGGCAATGCCATCGACATGGTAGCTGACAAGATTGGGTGAGGCGACACAGCCCCTTCTCCCCTTGGGCCAGCGATTGTCCCTGGAGGTGCAGTGGCTCCTTGGCCGACTGCTGGGCACCTGGCTGCTGTGGCCACTGGCGGTCGCGTGGATGCGCCTTGTCAGGAGATATGGGATCCGCAACATCTCGGCGGTTCGGCGCCGTTTCAGAGAGCTCCTCAGGGGGGCTGAGGGCCCATTGCTGGTATGTCCCAACCACCTGACCTGGATCGATTCGCTCCTCGTGCAGTGGGCGCTGCTCCCGCCTTGGTTGGGCTGGCGCTCTGGACGGTTGCTCGTGTGGAATCTCCCGGAGAAAAACAACTTCACACGAAGCCTCTTTCTTCGCGTCGTCTGCTACCTGGGCAAGTGTCTGCCCATCGCCCGCGGCGGTGATCGTCGAGAGCAGAAGATGGTCCTCTCCAAGGTCATCCTCCTCATGAAGCGTGGAGAGATCGTGCTGGTCTTTCCCGAGGGGAAGCGTGGCCGCAGGGGGCACATCGATATCGAGGAGATAACCTATGGTGTGGGTGCCCTGATCCGCGAGGTTCCGGGGTGCAGGGTGCTCTGTGTCTATCTGCGTGGAGACAGGCAGGAGCAGATGAGCGTGCTGCCACGGCGCGGTGAGAGGTTCTTGGTGGACATGGAGCTGATCGAGCCAGGCACCAGGTTACGAGGCCTGCGCGGTCATCGCGACCTGTCGCGACAGGTGGCTCAGACCCTGTGCGAGATGGAGCGTCGCCACTTCGGCGAGCTCTCCAGCTAAGGTTTCGTAGGGGCCACGGCCATTGGTTCCATGTGACGACCTGACGTCCGTGGGCCTGTCTGCCCTTGGAGCAAGGCCGTAGGTTGGGGTACTCTCTTGATCGGGTTTCCCGAGGCAGGAGGCATCCTTGAGGTGGGTCCTTGGTCAGCTTGAGGTTCTTGTTCGGTGCTGGAGCCGGTCCGGCGCGGCCGTGGGGCTCGTGGGTTGGCTCCTGGTGGTTGGGCTGCTGGTGGGGTGTCATGGGGAGCGGGTGAGGGTGGCGAGTGCCAAGTGGGAGCATGGAAAGGCGACCCAGGCGGACGTGGAGGCCTGCAAGAAGCAGCGCCCGCGGGCATGTGGTCGAGCTTGTGAAGCGGGGAGCCGGCGCGCCTGTCGGTACCTCGGCGTGCTTTACCACCTGGGGAAGCTGGCTGGTGGGGGTGTCTTTCCAGAGTCCTACCGGGCACAGGCGCTGAAGCTCTTGCGCCGATCCTGTGACGCCAGCCAGGAGGACCCATGTGTCTTTCTGGCCGGGGCGTATCTGTATGGGCGTGGGGTGGCGCGCGACCTGATCCGGGGTGAGAGGATCCTCGCGAGGGCCTGTGCCCAGAAGGGGTACCTTGCCTGCTTCGCCCTGAGCAGGATGCTGTCTGCCGGGGGACCGCTCGAGCGGGACATGAACCGCGGCGTGCGTCTCGTGCAAAAGGCGTGCAAGGGCGGTCTGGCCGAGGCCTGCGTGCGACAGGCAGAGCTCATGTACGAGGGGATGGGTATGGCCCAGGACCGCAAGGGGGCAGCGGCGATGCTGGAGCGAAGCTGTGGCAAGGGATCCGCGGTGGCTTGCGCTCAGCTCGGGGTCTGGTTGTCCGAGGGCGGGGGGGGCGAGCTCCCCAAGGATCCCAGGCGAGCGGCAAGGCTGTTTGAGAAGGCGTGCCAGGCAGGGGTAATCAAGGCTTGCTTCAACCTGGGCGTGGCCTACGCCAGGGGGTTCGGGGTCAAGCCAGATCCCCGACGCGCAGTGGCGCTCTTTGACAAGGGGTGTCGCGCCGGGCACAGCGTTTCCTGCGGCAACCTCGGGGTTCACTACACAAGGGGTCTCGGGGTCAAGGCCGATCCCAGGCGAGGTGTGGCGCTGCTGCAGAAGGGTTGCCGAGGGGGGGATCAGGCTGCCTGCCGAAACCTGGGCGCGGCCTACGCGGGTGGAGTTGGCGTGGCGCGGGATCCACGCCGGGCCGCGAGGATTTTGGAGGCCGCGTGCAAGAAGAAGGACGCGAAGGCCTGCGCGTACCTCGGAGGCCTGCACCTGCGGGGCGCGGGCGTACCCCAGAACCTCTCTCGGGCGGTGGCGCTATTTCTGGACGCCTGCAAGCGGGGTGCTGCCGAGGGCTGCAAGGGGCTCCGGTTGACGCTCGAGCACCTGGAGAGCTCTTGCGGCTCCGGCAATCTCCTCGCCTGTGGGAACCTCGGCTATCTTTACTTCCACGGCTTCGGTGTCAACAAGGACTACGCTCGAGCTCGACGCTGGTTCAAGCGTGCCTGCAGTCCCAAGCTGACCGAGGCCTGCATGTACCTGGGCTTCGTTCAGCTCTGGGGGCTGGGCGGCAAGAAGAACCTGGCTGGCGCTGGACGGCTTCTTACCGCTGCTTGCAGGCAGGGCAACGCCCGGGCCTGTGGGTACCTGGCGGGCATGTACTACAGGGGCGAGGGGTTCCCCAAGGATCGTGTTCGCGCGGCAGGGCTCTTTGGGCGCTCCTGCACCAAGGGCTTCGCCGACGCCTGCGGCGTGCTTGCCGACCTGTACTGGAAGGGGCACGGGGTGAAGGTGAGCTGGGGCAAGGCGCTTGTCCTGGCGGCAAGAGCTTGCAAGGCCGGCGTTGCGCGCGCCTGCAATGGGTTGGGGCAGACCATGGCCGCACTCGAAAAGCGCTGCGTGGCAGGCGACCTCAAGACCTGCTACCTGGCAGGCGGGCTCATGTGGCTCAACGCCAAGCCGCGAACGAATCTTCGCAAGGCGCTCTTCCTGCTCCGGCGAGGCTGTGACGGAGGCATGCTTCGTGCGTGCATATACGTGGGGTTCTCCTATGCAAAGGGGCGTGGCGTCCAGCAGAGCTTTCTCCAGGCCGCGAGGCTCTGGCGCAAGAGCTGCAATGGTGGAGTCACCGACGGTTGCGGCTACCTGGCGGAGCTATATTTCCGTGGCCAGGGAGTTGGGCGGGACTACACCCGCGCCGCCGGGCTCTTTGGTCGCGCTTGCAAGGGTGGCCTGGGTCCAGCCTGCTACTATCTTGCCACCCAGCACATGGAGGGCAAGGGGTTGGGCCGAGATCCCAGGAGGGCCTTTCCCCTGGTCAAGAGGGCATGCTCCATGGGTGTTTCCGACGCGTGCAACGCCCTGGGGGTCATGTACACCAACGGCTTGGGCACAGCCAAGGATCTGATCAGTGCGCGCGCAGCTTTCAAGCGAGGCTGCGGGCTCGGTCACGGCGGTGCCTGCCAAAGTGTTGGCGGCCTGTACTGGAGCGGAGCCGGAGTGACGAAGAGCACCAGCGAGGCGCTGCGCTGGATCACCAAGGCCTGCGATCTCAACCACGCCAAGGCCTGCTTCAACCTGGGAATCATCTATGTTGGTGGGCACGGCGTGGCCAAGGTCTATCCCCTCGCCGCTGCGATGCTTGCCAAGGCGTGTAAGCTTGGGATGTCCCAGGCTTGTCGCACCAGGGTAAAGCTCTG
>JAJRWW010000044.1 GCA_024276595.1 Myxococcota bacterium | reverse complement strand
TGGACCCCTGGACCCGTGTGGTGGAGTCTCCCAGCCTGAGGGAGCTTCGGACGCTCGCTGGCTCCAGTGGTGAGAAGGTCGCGCTGGACCTGGTGGTGCGACCAGACCTCAGCCTGGCAGGCACCGCCTGGGCCACCCTCCCCACGGTGGAGATCGGCTTCCCCTCCTCGCACAAGCACTTTGTCTACCCTCTGCCCGAGCTGGGCTTCACAGGAGCGCTGGCCCTGGCACAGCGCCTCATGGACGCTGTGGGTGGAGCCTTCTGAGCTGGCCCGACCAGGGGGCCCAAGAACAATGAAGCGATGGTCACAGGCTGGCGGTCGCCTACCCGGGGCCGACGCCCTCGCAGTCGAACACCACATTGAAGTCGTGGAGGACGGGCGTGGCTAGCTGGTCATCGGAGGTGAGCTCGAACTCCACCTCGATGTAGTCGGCTGGGATGGGCCAGAGAGGTCCGATGCCCGGGTCGTCGAGCTGGGCTGGGGAGGACTCCCAGTAGCCGAACCACGCCCCCATCGCCGCTGGATCGTCGCCCGAGCGTACCCGCACCCGGATGGCCGTGTCCGGGGGCTCGGTGGAGGACCACTCCACCCTGAGCCAGACCGTCTCCAGGGGCTCATCGCATCCCTGCAAGAGCACCCTGTAGGAGCCCTGAGGCCTGGTGAAGTTGCGCAGGCCGTAGCCGGTGAAGTCGGAGTAGGTGTACGGATTGAGCCCCACTGGCACGGTGAACACGTTGTTGACAGGGTCCACCACGTCCCCCTGGGCGTCCAGGTCGATCCTGGTGGCCGTGGAGTTGGAGTAGCTCATGCCCCAGACATGGCCGTCGAAGTCGATCCCCACCCCAATCATGCCGGCGCCCAGGCTCCCCCCGATGAGCTCTGCGCCCATGTTCACCGCGTCGCTCCAGCTATGGTCTCCGTCGGAGATGCTCTGGGGCAGCCGGATGATATAGCCGTTGTTGGAGGCGGCCCAGATCCAGCCCCGGAGGTCCGCCGCCATTCCCCTGGTGTTGGCCACGGAGGCGTTCTCGGAGGTGCGAATGCGGGTCCAGACGCCCTGGGCAAAGGTTGCGAAGCTGGTGCGGTCGGGTCGGTAGCGGAAGATGTTGCGAGTGTCCCAACCGCCTATCCACAGGTTGTCGTCCGAGTCCACCGTGATCCCGTAAAAATGGTTGTTGGTGTGATATGGCTCGGTGATGAGCGTCCCCACCTGGCTGGGTGCGGCAGTGTTCAGGTACGTGAGCCTCCCGCCAGAGTTGTTCCAGCCACCCAAGGTCCACAAGATCCCAGCAGAGTCCACCGCGCAGCCGTAGGGCTTGACGCCGGCGGGCAGATCCACGGTGGTCAAGATCTGCCCCGTGGAGCCGTCCAGCTTGTAAAACTGGTTGTTGCCCGCCCGCTGATAGGTGCCCACCCAGGCGTTTCCTGCGCCGCCGCTGTAAGGGTCGCCCGCGTCCAGGCAGATGGATCGGCCGAGCTGGTCCGTGTCGGCGTAGTTGGTCGTAAACAGCACGCACTCGTCGTCGTGACCCAGAAACTCGGGTGGCAGACCATTCGTGCAGGAGGTGTTGATGTCGTCCGGGACTCCGTCGCCGTCGCAGTCGAGGGTGATGGCCCCGTCCCCGTCCTGGTCGGATGATGTGTCGATGACGCCACTTGAGTTGCGGTCGATGCAGTCCGTCAAGGCGTTGGCGATCTTGGATGCGGAGGGCTGTCCTCCGAAGGCGCGGTTGGCCACCCACACGTCGAAGTTGTAGTCCACGGCGGTGCGGCTGGGGTGGTTGATCTCGATCTGCACCTGGTCACCGGCCACGTCCAGGCACTGGCCGTTCTGGTAGGCGGGGTTGCCGAAGCAGGTCACGGTGTAGTAGCGGGCCACCTCCACCAGGGATTGGGAATCTATCTTGGACACCGTGCCTCGGTCGGCGGCGTCGTAGCGGTTGGCGATCCAGAGGAAGTTGAACGAGACGTTGGTCTCGTCCAGCACCACGTCGCCGTTCGGGTCCAGGCCCACCCCGTCGGCCTCGACCCCGGGATCCGGGGGCATGTCGAAGGGGTCCTGGCCGACCTCGGTGGTGGTGCAGTGGGACGAGCAGTTGCCACAGGCGGTGAGGACACCCTCGTCCTTCTGCCCATTGCAGTTGTCGTCGATGTAGTTACACATCTCGATGGCGCCTGGATGGACGTTCTCGGCCGTGTCGTCGCAGTCCGGGCCCGCCGGGCAACCCTCGCCGTAGCCGTCACCGTCGTTGTCCACCCCGTCCGGGCACGCGGGGCTGGTGTTGCCGTTGTCGTTCCCGTTGTCGTTGGCGTTGTCGTTGATGTTGTCGTTGGCGTTTCCGTTCCCCTGCCCCCCGCCGGTGTTTCCCCCACACCCCATGACCAGGGTCAGGGAGAGAACCACCGCGGCGGCGGCGAGGACTCTGTGCGTTTGCGTATGTCCAATCATGGCCTCGCTCCTCTACCCTACATTAAACACCCAAGCTCGCGTCCATCTAGCAGGATATCAGAAGGCGCGAAGGATCACCACGATCACGGCCATCGGCCTCGGCCATCGGAGACGGCACAAAAACCGACCCCCGATTCACTGACACCGTGCCACCAAGGGGGATAGGAGCCAAAGGAGTGGCGCGCCCTGCTGTTTCCAGCCCTCGGTCTCAGGCAATCGTATCGGCCGGGAATGTCCGTGACAGAGAGGCTCTCAAAACTGCTGCTGACAGTCGACGCAATGGATGCGTGCGTCTACGCGAACCGAGTGTCGTCTTCTTGTGGAAAAAGAAAGGAAGATCATAGATATGTCACCAAAAACAGCGTGTCTTGCGGTGGTACTACTCCTGGCAGGGTCGTCGTCAACCGGCCTTGCCCAGCCTAAGCAAGACAACCACCCCCCAGCGAGCCGGCCGTTCAAGTCCGTTTTCAGCAACTTCCAGATTCACCTGGGTCTGGAGATCGCTGGCCCGGTTCTTTTTGCAGACACCCCCGATGCGACCCTCGAGAGCACCACCACCTTTCAGTACGGCGGAAGGATCGCTTTCATGTTTGGCCAAGAGATCCTCGACCTTCATCGGCTTGGCATCGGTGTCAGCTATGATTTCGTAGCCCAATCGGACACCAGAGAGCTCAGCTTTGTCGCGCCTTACCTCATCTATGAGATCGGCCATCCGCTGATTCTACAGGTCAGCCTGGGCGGAAGCGTCGGTGTTGGTACTGCCGGCTATGCGAGCAACTATACGGGCGTCCACACTGGTGTCGCGCTTCGATACTCGTTTCTGCGTGCAAAACGCCTGTCGCCAATTAGCGTCTCCCTTGGCCTCACAGGGAAGTTCGTCTTCGCCGTAAGAGACCTCAGGTACTCCAGTGCCTTTGTTGGCGCCCAGATAGAGATCATCTACCACTCGCACAACAAGTGAGGTGTATGACCATGAAACCGAACAGAATCATTGCTGCCGTGGGGCTGATGCTCTGGGCCGGATGCAACATCCCCGACGCGGATCTCAAGGCCACCGCCGCGCTCACGGACATCGACATGTCGGCCTCAACGGACCAGCTTCCCAGCCGCCAAACCCGGATCACCGGAACCATCACGGTCGGCTACACTTCCACCAAGATGCTCCAGGTGCGCATCCTGGACAACGACACCCCGGTCTACGTTGGCTCCTACGCTGTGGATGCTACCTCTATCCATGTGGATGAGACGGTTGAGCTACTCGATCCCGGCGTCAACGAGCTCACCATAGAGGCCACCTACAATGCCCAGTCCATAAAGCAAAAGCTAATAGTTACCGTCCCAGCAGCGCTCCAGTCGTTCTCTCTGATGCCCGCCTCCACAGCGGTGAACGTCTTCTCGGTTGGGCTTTCGGGGCAGATCGAGCTTGGCCATGTTTCCGATGAGCTGCCCAGCCTGGAGATCCTGGTCAACGGGATGTCGGTGTACGATGAGTCCCTCGACGCATCGAGCCTCTCTGTGACATTCTCCACGTCGGTGCCTCTCCTGCGAGAGGGGCCCAACGAGATCGTTGGCATCGTGACCTACGCCGGGCAGGAGCTATCGCGAAAGGTCGTCGTGGATGTTGCCGTGGACGCGCCAGAGGTGCTCTTTCCAACCTGGGCTACGAACTATGTGCCTCACGTGGGGCTCTCGCTTTCCGGCGACCTGACCGTCACCGCGGACGCTGCCTACACCATTGAGGATGTGGAGTTTTCAGTGGATGGAGGACCCTGGTTGCCGGCGGTCTACAACGGCGGAGACAGCTACGGGGTCACCATCGTCGATCCCGACATTGGCGAGAGCGTGTTGGCTGTGCGAGTGGTAACGGAAAACGACGGCCACCTCAACACCACCTCCTTCTTCGACGTGTTCTCGGTCGATCCGATCTTCGACTGCGCCACTCCGACCCAGTCGATGCTTCCAGACAATATCTTCCTCCAGAACCTTGGCAGGGAGAACCGCACCATGGTCGGCTACTTTGGAGATCCTCTGGGCGGCCACGTGGTGAGCTTCGTGCTGTCGGCGGATGTGCCCAACGACGGACCTTATGACGTTGTGGCCATGGTGACGAGCTATGGACGTACGGCCATGAGCGTCCAGTTCGATGTGGGTGATCTGAAGTGCCAAAACGATCCCTGCATTGGAGACGGACTGGACTACGATCTGTCCGTGTACGTGGACGGCGCCCTGTTGTGCCAGCAGGCCAGCTTCGGCCGGATTGATCGGTACTAGCTGGCCGCGGCCTGGTCTGCCGACGCAGATTATCCTAGGGTGTTCTGCGACCCTGCGACATAAGATTTGCCAGCGGAGGGGGAGTGTCGGATTTCCGACAGGCCTGTCGGATACCTTGGCACCGCAGGGCGATCCCGTGTGGTGCGCCAGGCACCGGTGAGATGACCTCGGGCGAGGGAGTGGGCTCCCCTCTCAGTGGCCGCCACTTCATCACCGGTGATGAAGGCCAGCACCGCAAGCATCGCTCGAGCGCCCCTGGCTGGGGCTCTGCCATGGCCGTGAACCCGGGCACGCAGGCTCACGCTAGCCCCCTGCCGCTGCTGCCCGGGGCTCCGCAGCGGCATTGGCACGGGATGTGCTCCTAACGCAAGCCAGTGACCCGCACCAGGTCTCTACAGATGCGCTGAAGAAGGCGGTAGTGACGGGCACAGCCAAGGAGCCCGGACCATGCACACCCCTCACTCCAGCCCCAGCACCCTCCCACCTGGTATCAGTGGACTAGCATTTTCTCACGCGGGCCTGGCGGTGGTCACCAGCCTTGTGGGAGCTTGGGGCGCAGGCTGCGGCCAGGCCCAGGAGCGGCCACCCAAGGCGCCCCAGGCAATCCGCGTGGAGGTGGCGCGGCGGGGATCCCTGGTCCAGCGCCTGGACTACGTGGGCACGGTCCACTCCCGCCGCGAGGTCAAGGTAATGGCCCGGGTGCCGGGCACGGTGGTCGACCTCCCAATGGCAGAGGGACAGCGCGCCCGGAAAGGGGTAACCATCGCCCGTCTTCGTGCCCGTGATCTGGCCGCGTCCTACGCACGCACCTCTGCCGAGCTGAAGCGAGCCCGGTCAGAGCGAGACTATCAGTGCCGCTGGTACAAACAGTATCGTAGCCTGCACGCGGCAGGGACGGTCTCCTCCCTGGCCATGTCCAGCCACCGCAGGGCCTGCCAGGGGGCCACCGCCGCGTACCGGTCAGCCCGTGCCAGCCTGGCCATGCGGGGCGCCATCGCCAGCAAGATCCGGGAGCGAGCTCCCTTCACGGGGCGTGTGCTCCAGTGGTTGGCCGAGCCTGGCCAGAACGTGATGCCAGGACAGCCCATGCTCCTTTTTGGCAACGACGAGCTCGAGGTGCGGGTGCAGGTAGTGGAGAGCGACCTCCGTCAAGCCATCAGGGTCGGGACACCCGTGCTGATCCGCACGGGGAGGACCGTCCACCTGCTCAAGGTGGACGCGGTGGCCCCCATGGCCCGCGGGCTGGGGCGCACGGTGGAGGTCAAGATCAACCTGCCTCCGTCGGCTCGGAGGTGGTTGCGCAACGGAATGTCGAGCCGAGTCTCGTTTGTCCTGGCCAGGGAAACCAAGGCAGTGACCGTTTCTACCCGGGCGGTGCGCCGCCAGGCCGACAGGTCCTTCATCTTCGTGGTGGAAGGGCGGAAGGTCCGCCGGGTCCCGGTGAAGCTGGGCGTCAGGGAGGGGCGCTGGGTGGCGGTGCACGGAGACCTGCCCGAGCAGTTCTCAGTGGCAGTGTCCAACCTGGAGATGCTCAGCGATGAGACCAGGGTCTACCCCGTCAAGGTCCAGCAGGGGCAGCCATGAGCCTCAGCCGCGCGCTCATGCGCAACAAGCACGCGGTGGGGGCTCTGGCCCTCGCCGTGGCCATTTTGGGAACCTACGCTTACCTCAAGCTCCCCATGCAGCTCTTCCCCGACACCTCGCCTCCCGTGGTGAACGTGATAACGGCCTACCCCGGGGCGCCCGCAGACCAGGTGGTGGTGGACCTCACCCGCCCCTTGGAGGAGGAGCTCGCCTCCCTGGAGGGGATCCGACACGTCAAGTCCACGTCCCAGGACAACCTCTCCGTCATTACCCTGGAGTTCCAGTACTCCAGGACCGCGGAGCTGGCAGCGGTGGACGTGCAGAACGCAGTTGCTCGCATTCGCGGAAGGCTGCCCCCGAAAATCCGAGAGCCACAGGTACTTCGTTTCAGCACCAGTGACCGGCCCGTGCTCACCATCGGCGTCCAGGGAAAGGACCTTGTGCGGACCCGCAGGCTCCTGGAGGACCGGATCGCGCCACGGATCCAGCGGATCCCCGGGGTGGCCGCCGTGGATGTGTTCGGTGGCGCTCGGGCAGCGGTGATCGTGGAGGTGGATCGACGGAAGCTGGAGGCCTACGGCGTGTCCATGGGTAGGATCGGAGCGGTCCTCAGGTCGGAGAACATCTCCGCACCTGCTGGCCAGATTCGGAGCAACCATTCGCAGCTCACCTTCCGAGTGGACGAGCGGTCGGCGGACTTGGAGGAGCTGCGGCAGATCCCGGTGTACCTTCCGGATGGCACCCAGCTCAGGCTCCGGGATCTTGCGCGAATCCGCAAGGCATCCCTGGACGATGACTCGCGCTTCGGCATCGGAGAGCACCGGTCCATCGCGGTGCAAGTCTTCAAGGCGGACGGTGCCAACACCGTCGCTGTGGGGGAGCGGGTGAGGAATCTGCTCGAGACTATCCGAGGGGAGCACCCGGACCTGCGCTTTATCGAGGGCGAGGAGACCGCCACCTTTACGCGCACGGTGGTTAGCAATCTCCTGTCCAACGTCTGGGAGGCGCTGCTGCTGGCGTCGGTGATCATCTTCCTTTTCTTGGGGCGGGTGTTCACTTCCCTCATCACGGCCATCTCCATGCCGCTCTCCTTTGGCATCACATTCGCGCTGATGAAGGTGTTCAACGTGGAGCTGAACATGGTGACCCTCTCGGCGGTGATCCTCGCCGTTGGGATGGTAGTGGACGCCTCGGTGGTGGTGCTCGAAAACATTGTCCGCCACAGCGACGCCCCTGGCACATCCATGCAAGAGGCCGCCATCGCCGGCACTGACGAGGTGCGCATGCCAGTGCTCGCAGGGGCGGCGACGACGGTCATTGTGCTGGTGCCCCTGCTCTTCCTCGGAGGATTCATGGGAAAGACCTTTGGTCCCCTGGCGCTAACGCTGCTCTTCGCCTTCCTGGGCTCTGTCCTCGTGGCGCTGTTCATGGTGCCCGTTCTGTCGCTGGGAGCCCGGTGGTGGCAGGTACTCGACCGGTACGCCCGCCACATCTCCTGGCCTTTCAGGTGGGCTCTGGATCGCCTCCTGGGAGGCTACCTGTGGATGCTTGGATGGGTCCTGAGACACAGGTTGATCGCCCTGGCACTGGTGGCAGTGTTTCTGCTGGCCGGAGTTGTCGGCGTCCGATCAGCAGGCATGGAGGTGCTGCCCAAGATGGACGGCGGCAGCTTCTTCGTCTCCTTGGAGACTCCCTCTGGCTCCTCCCTGGAGGAGACCGAGCGTGCCGTGCAGCAGGTGCGAAGCATTCTCGCCCGGGAGCCATCCGTGCGCCTCGTTCAGTGGCAGGTGGGCTATGAGCCCGGCATGCGCTCCCTGGGCTCTTTCGGTGTCCAGGGGCCCACCCAGGGCTACCTCACGGTAACCATGACTGACCGTACGGCTCGCCAGGAGAGCATCTGGGACGTGATGGGGCGGGTGACCCGCAATATCCACCGTGTTCCCGGCATCCGCTCCTTCACCGTGCGGGAGCTGGGGAACACCGCCAAGTCCACAACGT
The DNA here is from genome assembly GCA_024276595.1 of Myxococcota bacterium. GTDB lineage: Bacteria > Myxococcota_A > Polyangia > HGW-17 > JAJRWW01 > JAJRWW01. The sequence goes on along the minus strand of JAJRWW010000044.1, from coordinate 2,072 downwards.
TGGCACCCATAGTTGTGCGGATATCGGGTCCAGACTCGAAGGTGCTGGACGACATGGGGGAGCGGGTCAAAAAAAAGCTCCGGTCTGTGCGCAACGTGGTGTCACCCATTCGCCACTGGCGGTTGGACCAAAAACGAATCCAGGTGCAGGTGGACTCCCTCCGAGCGGGGCCCCTGGGGATCACCTCGGCTGACATAGCGCGTCGGCTCTCCGAGGCCACAGACGGCATCCCGGCGGGGGAGTTTCATGACCGGCAGGGGTCTCCCATCCCGATCCGCGTCCGCTACGACCAACCCTATCGCAAGGACGCCAGCGACCTCCTGCGCCTGCCGCTCTTCGTCCGGGGGGAAAGGACGCCGGTGCCCCTCTCCCAGGTTGCTTCCGTCAAGCCAGTGGTCGGCCAGGGCAGCATCAGCCGGGAGAAGCTCATCTCCACCCTGGAGATCTCGGCCTTTGTGCACGGCCGCCCGCTTAGCTTTGTCATCGGGGACGTGGAGCGCTCCCTCCGAGAGGTGGTGGTGCCCAGGGGCTACCGGATAGAGCTCACGGGCGAGAAGGACGACATGAACGAGGCTCGCGCCGAGATCATCGGCGCCCTGGCCATCGCCTTGGTGGCCGTCTACCTGCTGCTTGTGGCACAGTTTCGCTCTTTCCTGCACCCAGTGACCGTCATGATGAGTATCCCGCTGAGCCTGACGGGAGTGGCGGCGGCCCTGTGGATCGCGCACAAACCGGTCTCCATGCCGGTGCTGGTGGGGCTGATCCTGCTGGTGGGCATCGTCGTGAACAACTCCATCATCCTCATCGAGTTCGTACGCCAGCGCCGCGAGGCGGGCGCTGACCGTCGGGACGCGCTGGTGGACGCCGTCCGGCTGCGCTTCCGCCCCATAATGATGACCGCCCTGTCCACCATCGTGGGGATGGTCCCCCTCGCTGGCGAGTGGGCCCTGGGAGCCGAGAGGTTCTCTCCCCTGGCCATTGCCGTCATAGGCGGTCTGCTGGCCTCCACGCTGCTCACCATGGTGATCATTCCCATGCTCTACGACCTGTTCGACAGCGCGGGCGAGAGGCTCGCGCGTCTCAGGAGATGACAGCGACTCGCCAGCCCACCTTGCCCCAACCAAGCAGGTGATCGAGCGCCTCTTCCGCAAGCTCCCCGATGCCTGCTACGGCCTTGACACCAATGAGCCCCCTTCCTATGTTGCTGCCCCATGGACTCGGTGGCCCCCATCGGCGTTTTCGACTCGGGCATCGGCGGCCTGACCGTGCTGCGCGCCCTCATGGCCTGCCTTCCGGGCGAGGACTTCATCTACCTGGGTGACACGGCGCGGGTTCCCTACGGAACCAAGAGCGCCAACACAGTCATCCGCTACTCCCTCAACAACCTGGACTTCCTCCAGCGCAAGGGGGTGAAGATGGTCGTGGTGGCCTGTAACACCGCCTCTGCCTACGCCTTGCCGACCCTACAGGAGATCTCGCCGGTGCCGGTGGTGGGGGTGGTTGAGCCCGGCGCACGGGAGGCCATCAGGCGCCGTGGCACAAAGACCGTGGGAGTCATTGGCACAAGGGGCACCATCAAGTCCCGGGCCTACGAGCGCGCCATGCACGCCCTCGCGCCGGAGGTGGTCACAATGGGCTGGCCCTGCCCGCTCTTTGTCCCCCTGGCCGAGGAGGGCATGGTCGAGGGGGAGATACCTCGGGCGGTGACGCTGCACTACCTGCAGGGGCTAGCTCGCGCCGAACCGAGGGTGGATACGCTGCTTCTGGCGTGCACCCACTACCCGCTGCTTTACGACCTGCTGGACCACGTGGCCAACTCCATCTTTGCGGCCCCGGTGACCACCGTGGACTCCGCCTCTGCTGTGGCCAATGAGGTCTCCTTGACCCTGGAGGAGACCCACGCGGCATGTGAGCGCTCCGACGGTGGCCGGGTGGACTACTTTGTCACCGACCTCACCCGCTTCGAGGAGATCGGGGAGCGGTTCCTGGGTCAGCCCATCTCGGGCGTGACTCAGGTGGACATCGGGTAGTATTCGGCCCCATGGACGGCCCCATGGACGGCCCCATGGACG
>JAJRWW010000500.1 GCA_024276595.1 Myxococcota bacterium | reverse complement strand
TCCAGCGCACCTGCCGGCCGGCCAGGTTCCGCCTGCCCAGCTCCACGGCTCCAGGCTCACGCTCCACCGCGGTGACCCTGCCCAGCTCGGCCAACCCAAGGGTGAGGTTTCCCGACCCGGCGAAGAGCTCCCCCAGTGGGCCGCCCCTGGTCCCCTGCCGCGCCCAGGCGGCCACCACCTCCCGCAGCCGACGATTCACCGCCGGGTTCGCCTGGGAGAAGAGCCAGGGGACCGTCCAGAAAGGGATCTTCCCCGGCGCGGACTGGTCGATCTCGTCCGCGCCCCAGAGGACGCTGCCCCTGTCGCCCGTGATCCTGGCGCCCCTCTCGCCGCCCTCGCTCCCCAGCAGGCACACCTCACCACCTCGCCCCAGACCAGCAGACGGCCCGCGCGGGTGATGGGACGGATCACCCGACGCCGCACAGGGACCGTCTCCATCGATCACGGCAGAGAGATCGCCTGGCGCCAGCGAGATCGAAGGCAGCAGCACCGGGCAGGCCGGCACATCCACTAGCCGGTCGCTCCGCCGCCCGAGGAACCCCAGGCGGACCCGGCGCGACGTGCGACGCCACTGGAGACGGGCCCGGCTGCGGTAGCCGAGGGGAGCCGGGGCGGGCACGAGCTCCGGCTCGGGCGCCGCGACTCGAGCCTGCCGGAAGGCCCGGGCCAGCAGCCCCCCCTTGGCCGAGAGCTGCTGTGAGTAGCGCAGGTGCTGCCACTGGCAGCCACCGCATCGAGAGGCGAGCGGGCAGGCCGGCTCCCTGCGGCCCGGGCCCGGCTGAAGGATCTCCACGAGGGTCCCTCTGCCAAAGGAACGGCCACCACCAGGGCGCAGCCGCACCAGGGCCCGGTCCCCGGGGGCCGTGTCCGGAACGAACAGGGCCCTCCCCTCGTGGTGCGCGACCCCGTCGCCGCCGGCGGCGAGGCCGTCCACGGTCAGGATGAGCTCACCGGTCCCCACTATCAGCGATTCCGGAGGTCATGGGAACTCCTGAGCCACCTGCCCCCGCCGCACCTCGAAGTTGAACTTGCCCATGAGCCAGCCGCCGGCGGCGGAGTCCGTGCAGTCGGTCTCGTCCGCGACACCGTCCCCGTCGTTGTCCCTGCCGTCGTCGCAGATCTCCTGGCCACTCTCCAGCAACCTCTGCTCCACCAACGTCAGGTAGAAAAGGCCCTGCACCACGTCCCCAAAGTTGATCGAGAAGTCAGGCCTGACCTGCTCCCCGCGCCGGGCAGAGCCAAAGCGACAGAAGATCAGGCAGGAGCTCCCGGGGGCAAAGGGACCCAGCGTGGCCACGGGGTCCAGGGGCGAATTGTAGTCCAGAGAGTCGCACAGCTCATCCCGCTGGACGGGGTCCAGGTCGGGGCAGGCAGGGGCGCTCGCGTCCACCGTCGCCACCAGGCTCCCGAAGAATGTCGGGCAGGTTACAAAGAGCGACAGGAGCGCCCGGACGTTCTCCCCGTAACCCACGGAGGTGCCCGAGTAGCCAGTGGCAGAGAAGCTCTCGGCCACCTGGCGCACGTCTGCGATCTGAAAGTAGAGGCTGTCCACGTCCTCGATGTTGTTACCCCCCCTCTGGATCCGGATGTCCAGGCGGTTGGTGGGGTGGCTCTCCAGCTCGTCCACGATGGGCTCACCCACGAAGAAGTTGGCCTCCATGTCGTACCGTACGGGGGCGTCCACGCTGCCGTAGTCGAAGGCGTCGTCGCAGCCCAGCAGGAAGAAGACCCCCACCACCTCCCCCTCCCCGTCGCCGGTGGGGCAGCCGCCAACGAGGGGCGCGACAGAGAGGACCGCTGCCAGGCAGATGGCCATGGGCAATGACCGGCGAAGGTCGCTACCCATGGCGAAGCACCACCTGGGCCCCTCGCGGAGCCCCCAGATAGTGGCGAGCGCTCCCCTCCCTGCGGGCCACCTCCAGGTATCCCATGGAGCCCACATAGAACACCAGCTCCCCAATGGACACGTCCCCGTACGTGGACTTGAGCCCCTCTATGGTGATTCCGCTCACGGTGAGCGTCATGTCGTCGGCGGGGAGCCCGGCCAGGTCCTCCTCGCTGATGTTGACCATGAGGTTGCCGTACTGGTCTGCGTAGATGACCTCCCCGGAAATGGTCCCCTCGCTCCGCCGGGGGAGGGGCAGCGGGATCTCGGCGATGCCGTCGATGGGCACTCCCAGCTCCTCGATGGTCAGAGAGCAGGCCAGGTGGGCCCCCGCGGGGGCGAAGATGTCACTCCCGTGGAAGGTGTGGCTGAGCCGAGAGCGCATCACCTCGCGGTTGGTGATCTCAAAGGCCCGGCGCGATCCCGCCGCCGCCAGGGCCAGGACGCCGTTGTCCGGGCCCACGAAGAAATGGTCTCCCGACTCCACCACGATGGGGCGCCGTGCGGTGCCCACCTCGGGGTCCACCACCACCACGTGCACCGTCCCCCTGGGAAAGGTCCGGGCCACCTGCTTGAGAATCAGCGCGGCGCGAAAGACATCCTGGTGCGGGATCTCGTGGGTGATGTCCACCACCCGGATGCTCGACGAAACGGAGAGGGCGGTCCCCTTCATTGCGGCCACGTAGCCGTCGGAGAGACCGAAGTCCGTCAGCAGGGTCATGACGCCACAGGGGCTCAGGTGCTCGGCCATGGGCCGAGTATGCCAGCCCCCCCCGACCCCCGCAAGCGCTCGCCCCCTCGACCCGGCGGAGCCGGGAGCCGCTCGCAGGCAGCAGTTGGCCCAGAGCCCGGATCTCCTGCTCAATGGCCTGGTGCCCGGGCCCAGCCCCCGCGGCGCCCGCGCACAGGCGTCTGTGACCAGGTGCAATGGGAGCCAGCCTCTTGCCCCAGGACGCGGTACCATGTAGATCCACAGGCGGATCGCTTACTTTGAGGAGATCACCCATTGAGCACCGCGACGAGGCCGCTGCGTGGCAGCGGCACGGGAGGGAGATCCAAGGGGGCTCAGGTCCATGGGCCCAAGGAGCCCACGGCAGTGGCAACAGCGCCCCGTGGCGAGCCCCTTGGTGGCGCCTCCACCTGGATCCCGCTCGGCCGGCGCTGGTTGCCTGTCCTGGTCATTGGGCTGGCCCTTGGGAGCTGCATCCCCACCGGCCCCGCCCCACCCGACCAGCGGCCAACCCGGAGGCCGATCCCATCCACCTCGGACCTGCTGACCCTCGTGCCAGAGGGCGCCCACCTGCTCCTGCGCCTGGACCTGGTCCGCCTGCGCCGCTTCTGGAAGGGGCGCCCATGGAGCCGACACCTCAGCTCGGATCCGGTCGGCTCCCGCCTGCACGCGGGCATCGGCTCGGACCTGCTCCAGCACGCGGATCAGCTCCTGGTGGCCATGTGGCTCGACTCCACGGCGGGCGTTGGCAGGATCCTGCTCCTGGCTCGCGGCCCGCGCACAGATGGCCTGGGCCTGGCGTCCCGCGCGCGCAGGAGCCTCGACGGCACCCTGCCATGGAGAGATGGCTCGGCCACCGGCTCGCCCCCCAGACGAGCGCCCAGCCACAAGCCCCCCACATGGACCAGCTACAGGGAGGTCGCTCTCACTGGGGATGGCCCCACCACAACCGCCCTGCTCTCTCCCTTCCTGGTGGCCTCGGGCCCACGGACCACCGTGCGCCGGACCGTGGACCTCCTGCGGGGGCTCCCTGGCCGGGCGAGCGCGAGAGAGGACCCGGAGCTCGTGGCCCTCTGGCGCCTCGTCGCGGGCCGCGCCGCCGGGCGCGCCCCCATGGTGGCCGCGGTCGTGCGCCTCCCTGCCGGGCTCCGGGAGCGGGTCAGCAAGCGGCTCTCCTTGCCAACGCCGGTGTTCCGCATGGGGCTCCGGCTCAGCGGCGGATCCTGGCTCACCCTGAGGGCCTTTCTGGACGTGGCTGGAAGAGGTCGCGGCAAGGCCACGGTGCTGGCCCTGAGGGGGCTCGTGCAACGCGCGGTGGCCACCGGGGTGGGCAGGCGCCTCGACCTGGCAAGGCTGCTTTCGCCCCTGTCGGTGCACCACGAGGGCGGCAGGGTCTACGTCCAATGGGCCCTCCCCGTAGGGCGGCTGGACCGACACGCCAACCGGCTCGCCCCCCTGCTCAAGGCCCTGGGCGGCCACGGCCCCAGCAGGACCTCTCCGCGCCGCGCACCATGATCGGCTCGCGCAAGGCGCGCCTGGAAGGGGGGCCCTGGTCGGACAGCATCAACAGTCGGGGTCGTTCACGTCGTAGAAACGGATGATGAGGCCAAAGGTGGGGCTCCAGGCGGTGCCGTTGTCGCTGCCCACGATGAGCCCCTCGGTGCAGGCAGACGATGGGCGCCAGTCCACCCCCTGCAGGTGGGTGGAGCTGGTGGCGAACCAGGGGCTCTGGTCAAAGTTGAGGATGGGAGCGTAGTACAGGTCGGTCGGGTCGAAGCCCACCGCGGCTCCCGGCCGAAAGTCGATCACCGTGCCCGAGAGCCCGGTGCCAGTGGCGCGCCCCACGATGAGGGCACGCTGGCCGTCTGAGGTCCAGGCTATGGCGTTGGGGCTCGCCGCGGTGCCCACCCCAGGTAGGGTGGCCGAGCTCCAGGCGCCGTCGAAGACGTAGAGCTTGTTGGACGAGACGCCGGTGAGGATGCCAAAGGACCCGCCCGGACGCCACCCCGCCCCACCCGGGTTCCCCTGGGAGGCCGGCCAGCCGTTGGCCACCACCAGGTCAGACGCCTCTATCCATGTCCTGGAGTCCGCCCCGTTGATGCCCGTGCCCAGCACCACGTTGTCGCTGCCGCCGTAGATGGTCGGAGAGCCCCACATGAGATCGCTCAGGCCTCCGAAGGAGTTGAAGCCCTTGGTGTTGTGGAGCCCATTGACCTCGTCCCATAGCTGCAGGTAGTTGAGCGTGTTGTTGGCGTAGGAGCCGATGGCCCAGGTGAGCCCGTCCGGGCTCAGCTCTATTGCCCGGGGAGAGCCAAAGGTGAGCTGCGCCTCCTCCGTGTGGCTGAGGCCCAGGGACGCGTCCACGTCGATACGCCAGAGCCGGCCCACACCGTCCGTCCCCTCGCCCACCACGAGGAAGAAGGCTCCATCCGAGGCCACGTCCAGGTCCAGCACGCGGTTGCCCAAGACCGCGTAGAGAGTCACCGCCGAGGAGGCGACATCGTAGCGGACCACCTGGCCACCCGTCCCCAGGATGAGGGCGAGCTCCCCCGAGCTGTGCCAGCGGACCCGGTGCAGATCGTCCAGGATGGAGAAGTTGGGCACCATCTCGTAGGTGATCGGGCCAAAGGAGACCACCCCCCCGTCCGTCTGCACGGCCGAGTCCTGGGCGACCGCCGAGTCCTGGGCGACCGCCGAGTCCTGGGCGACCGCCGAGTCCTGGGCGACCGCCGAGTCCTGGGCGACCGCCGAGTCCTGAGCCACCGCCGAGTCCTGGGCAGCGGCAGCATCCGGCCGAGGCGCGGCATCCGATCCAGCTCCGGCATCGGGAGCCACCAGGGCGTCCTGGGCCAGGGATCCATCGTACAGCAGGTGGCTGGAGTCGGGCCAGCCACCCGAGCCGTTCCAGGCGCATCCAGCGGCCAACAGAGACGCGCTCAACCAGGCCGCCCAGAGCGAGCCAGGGCCGGCCACCGCCTCGGCAGGTGATCTCGGTGTCCACATGCCAGCATTGTGACACAAACACCTCACCAAGGCGACGCCCTTGCCAGACCCGGGCAGGCTCGATCCGAGAATCCGCGGTCACGGCGTCGCCACCGCGCTCGCAGGGGCAGGCGGGAAGCTGGCCGCGTCCACGGCGCAGGCCGCGGCCATGGCGCGGGCTCGCGCCCACCAAGGCCGGGCCCGCCCCGAGGGACGG
>JAJRWW010000499.1 GCA_024276595.1 Myxococcota bacterium | reverse complement strand
TATCTCCCTTAGAATGTCCATCCGGCTCAAATGTCACCTGCTTTCTGGGCTGGCAGGCTCATGAGCATGTCCTCGGCAATGGCGCTCTCCTTTTCCCCTTCCCGGCCTCGCCCCGTCCGCTTTGATGGAGGGCCGTTGCCGTGCTGTCAAGCTCCCGAAGACCAGCTTTTCGCGATGCACCCGTAATGCAGCACACCTTGATTACGTAAGTATAGCAGCATCCAGGCAGTCACTGAAGGCCCATTCCCCGCGGTGCAGTGCCGAGACAACGCCTCGCGACAGCGCCCACGCAGGTCGCTCAGAGGGCAAGCCCACGAACCTGGCTATGGGGTCGGACGCCTGAAGGGAATGACCTTGCCGCCGCGCTTGGACCCACCCACGCCTTCGCCACCATCCTCGCCACCCGCTCCGCCCTCGCGATCCCCATGTCCCCCTCCTCCGTCATCATAGTCACCATAGTCACCATAGTCGTCTTCGTCGTCTTCGTCGCCTTCGTCGCCTTCGCCAACGATCTCCCAGAGCTCACCCAGGTCCTCCTCCAGGGACTGGTAGAAATCCTGGAGATCCTCCCCAGTCGGATACAGCAAAATCACGGGCAGGAGCGACTCGCCAACTCGCTCTCCCCAACCCTCCGAGCGCACCCGCCCGTCCAGGAGATCTTCGGTCATGTCGAGCGCCTCCAGGTCCAGATCTCCCTGGCGGGAGAGCTCCAGGACGGAGTCGGAGACCTCCACCAGGCGCAGCTCCTCCACCGTCTCCAGCAGCTCCTTTTTCAGCCGCGGCTGCTCTCCGGGGAGCAGATCCAGCACCAGCTCCCCGAAGGAGGCTCGCAGGGCCGGGTTGCGGGCGGTGAGGAAGGCCAGCGCCCAGAGGGCGGCCACGCGGCGCTCCACTGCCACATGGCCATCATGGAGGATCCCCACCAGGGGCGCGGCGACCGCCAGCCCATAGCGAGCCACCGCCATGGGCGCCTCCTCCCCCAGCGGGTCGCCAGCTCCCAGCACGGACAGGAGCCGGGGCAAGGCGTCCTCGTCCCGCGCCTCGCTCAGGAGCCTGGCGGCGTTGGCCGGAGCCTCCCCAGCTCCTGGGATGGGCTCGTTGCGGTAGGCATCGTCAGACAGCCAGTCCAGCAGGTCATCCTTTGCCTCTTCCATGGAAGCGAGGATCGTCCGGATCACCTCCCGCGGGGCAAAACGATCCTCGGATGCGAGGATCTCCAGGGCGTCCTCGAGATCCTGCTGCACCATGGTCTCCCACTCCTCGTCCCACTCCTCGTCCCAGTACTCGGAGGGGAGATCGTCGCTCTCCACCTCTCCGCTGGAAGCCACCAGGCGCACATCCACGACCCGAGCCACGTCACCCTCTCCTGCGAGCACTCCGGCCACCAGGTCGCCCGCACCCAGCATCTCATCCCGGGGGACCTCTCCCCGCAAGGTGTCCGCAGAGCTGAGATCCAGCAGCAGCAGCTTCCGGTCCTGTACCTCCAGGACGTGAAAGAAGCGCTCTCCCTCCTGTGCCTCCCAGTCCCACGGGGCATCGTCCTCCTGGCCCTCCATGCCTCCCTCGCTGGCTGCCTCTCCCATGGCCACCTGCCGTGCGGAGAGGCGCAGAACCTCCAGGATCTCCTTTCCGAGCTCTGAGGGCAGGAGGTTGGTCTTGATCAGCCACTGTACGAAGGAGCGCGTGGCCGCCACGTACCGCCTGCGAGATCGACCGTTGGACCTGAGCCGCCTGACCAGGAAGTCGTTGACAAATGAGCCAACAGCGGCAGGGGTCAGATCCTCCACGGTGCCGACAGATGGCTCGCCGGGGGCGTCTGGATCAATGAGCTCCAGCGCCAGGTGGCTCTGCAGGAGGTCCATGGCCTCGCCGTATCGTTTAACCGTAACCTCTGAGCGACGCCGCTCGGTGTCGGACAAAAACCGCTCTATGGCTTCCTGCAGCTCCATGGTGTGACCGCCTGTGAGCTCGACTACTGGAAGCGCGCGAGCAGCTTCACGTACTGACCGCGCTTTCCACCCTGTGTGGGCCCGAGCTCGACCTCTCCGCTTCCAGGTTTGCCCAGCTCGTACTCCAGGGTGCCGAGAGAGTCAACGGAATCTCGATCCCGCTCCTCGGCCACGACAAACACTCGATAGTGGTGCTCGGGCACCAGGCTGTCAAAGCGCAGGGCGCCCTCCGGAAGATCCTGCCACCTCCGCTCCCCCAACCAGTCGTCTGGGCTCAGAAACTCCCGGGTAAGATCCATCGTGAAGGGCCCCGCCGGGTTCAGCTCAGCCGACTCCCGCCCGATGAGCCGGATCCGAAGGGTGAGCTAGCCCTTGCCGAAAAGGTCCATGGTGGACGAGGCCCAAACCCGCTCAAAGGACAGGCACGGCCCGGTGGGCGCGCCCGCAGCCCCTGCGCCACCCGCGGCCCCTGCGCCGCCCGCAGCCCCTGCGCCGCCCGCGGCCCCTGCGCCGCCCGCAGCCCCTGCGCCGCCCGCGGCCCCTGCGCCGGCGGTCGCCACCTGGCCCGGCGCTGCCTGGGGCTGGACAGGGATCTCCGGGGCAGCGGCCGACTCCTCCACCAGGTCCACGAGCAGCATCCCAACGTGCCCGAGGGACTCGGCCACGGCGATCTTGCTCCGATCTGGATCCGCCACTATCTGGCCCGGGGGCACCATGGCGTCGAAGTGGGGGGTCAAGGAGGCGACAATTGACTCCAGGTCGTCGGCGCTCCGACGCACGACCATCTCCTGCACGAACTGCATGGGGTTGCCAACCCGCAGGGTGAGACGCCGCCTGAAGGGAGATCCAGGGGGATACCAGGTCAACGTCTCAGGGTCTCGCCCCACCGTGTACAGCAGCCCGGAGGGCTGGCGGTTGAACTGGTTGAGCTGCAGATCGTGGGGGCCAATGTCGAACACGGTGGTGGCCGTGTCCCCTGCCACGAGCACGCACCAGCAGTCTGCGGGGACCATGATGGTCGTCCCCGGCAGGACCCCTGTCTCGCCCACGAAACGAGAGATGAGCCCGCCCTTGTGCTGCAGGGCAATGATACCGATGGCGATGGTCTTCTTCAACACTCCACCCGGTCTGTTGGCACGAGGTATGTTGAGTTTTTAGCACGACGCCGACCCAAAGCAAAGGGTAGGACCTCGACCCTCCTCGCCCAGGGCGCCTTGACTGTCTGACCTCCCTGTGGTGAGCTGCGCGGAGAAACAGTCGCTGGAGCCACCTGGTCATGGAGCTCGTGTACGTCGTGGACCGCAGGGACCTGTTCGACCTGGCCTTCCCCC
>JAJRWW010000498.1 GCA_024276595.1 Myxococcota bacterium | reverse complement strand
GCGGGATCTGCAAAAGCAGCTCGACCTGGTGTTCGAGTTGGCTCCGTGCTCGGTGGCCATCATCAACAAGAACCTGCGCATCATGCAGGCCAATGACCACGTGCGGACCCGATTTGGCGAGGTGACTGGCCTGCACTGCTTCCAGGTGTATCACCAAAGGGAGGAGCCCTGCGACCACTGCCCTGCGGCGGCCACCATGACCGACGGCCAGACCCACACCGTCCAGCAGACCCGGTTCGGGATCGATGGAAAGCCACAGCACTACGTGGTCTCCACGGCACCCCTTTCTTCCGGAGGTAGAGACAGGGACTTCGTGGTGGAGATGTCCCTGAACGTCACCAAGCTCCATAGCCTCGCGGAGATCGCGGCAGTTGGACGTGGGGTAGGTGAGATCGCCCACCGCATGAAGAACGTCATCACCGGGCTGAGGGGATCCGCGTACGACATTCGCACAGGGCTGCAGCGGTCGTTGCCGGAGCGAACCCGGGGAGGCATGGAGAGCCTGCTTCGAAATGTCGACCGACTCACCTCACTCGTCACCGGCTGCACCAAGGTTACCCGTGGGGTCTCCGGGCAGATGGCCGAGGTGGATCCTCTGCGCGTCTGCGTCGAGGTGGTGGACATGTTTCGCGACGTGGCCGCACAGAACCAGGTCGAGCTCAGACTAGATCCCGGTGTTCAGGCCGTGGCCAAGGCCTGGATGGACGCCGAGGGAGTCACCGCCTGTCTGGAGAACATCGTCTCAAACGGCATCGAGGCCTGCACGGCCTGCAAGGGCGTGCATCCCGGTGAGCGCTCCTGGCAGGTGACCCTCGCAGTCATGGCGAGCAGGCACCAGCTACGCTTCGTTGTCAGTGACAACGGATGCGGAATGGATCCCCAGACACGGGAGAAGCTCTTCAAGGTGCCCGTGAGCACCAAGGGGTGGCGAGGCAACGGCATGGGGCTGCTGGTGGCGAGCAGGGTCGTTGCCGACCATGGGGGGAGCATCACCGTGGAGTCCGAGCCCGGCGAGGGGGCCACGTTCATCATCACATTGCCCATTCGCAAGGGGCCGGGGCCGGAGGGCTCCGAGAAGGCCCAGGGGAGAGAAGCATGCCCAAGATCCTCATTGTCGACGACGACCCGAACGTGGTCGGGTATCTCACCAATGTGCTCTCGGACAGCGGCTACGAGGTGCTCTCCGCCGCAGACGGCGTCGAGGGGCTGCGCCTCGCCCTGGCCGAGGGGCCGGAGTTGGTCCTGCTCGACATTGAGATGCCCGGGGCCACCGGCCCGGACCTCTATCGCAGGCTGCGACGGGAGAAGGCCCTCAAGGAGACTGCGGTGATCGTGGTCAGCGGCTACCACTCCAGGCACATCGCGCTCTCCAGGGACGTCCCGGTGCTGGAGAAGCCGGTGGATGAGCAGGAGCTCCTGGACCAGGTCCGCGCTGCTGTTGGCAGGGGCTGAATGGGTGGTCCCTTGGGCTGGCGGAAGCCAGCCGGCGCGCGCTCGCCTCGCCAACGCGCATCGGCCGCCCACGAGCTTCGCCATGCTTCAGCTTCTTGGGGGTCTCCCGAGCGCCTTGAGAAGGCAGGTGGCGTAGGCGTCGCAGGAGGGCTCTTGCTGGCACCTGGCCAGGACCTCGTGCAGGGCCTTGCCGCCGGCCGACCGGGAGGTGGTGCGCTCCTGGCACAGCCCCACAAAGGCCCGCCTGGTGATCTCCGTGGCCAGGGGTTTGGCCAGCTTTTTCTTGATGTCGGGGGGGACGGTGCTGCCCATGCGAGCGTGCAAGGCGGTCACCAGGGAGCTCACGCAGCTCCTGTTGCGCCTTTGCAGCTTCTGGCAAAGCGTCTCCTGGGGTCGATTCGAGCCCCCACGAGGGCAGGCCGAAAGCAGCAGGGGCAATGCCAGCAGTAGGAGAGCGGCTGGCATCCTGGGAGCAACCAGACGGGTGACGGCGGCGGAGATTGGCATCCGGGAGGTGATGGGAGCAGTTCTCTGTTGGGTCATGGGGAGCAGACTACACGAGAGCGCAGCTTTGCGCACCCAGCAGGTGGGAACCTGCAGATCCCTGCGCCTGTCCAGCACTTACCTGGGAGGGGCGGGGGTGGCGCACAGGGTGTGGATGGCCACGGGCACTGGGGGGTCCATTTGCTGCTCGATCCTTTCAGCCTGGTCGGCCACTGATCTGTGGTGCGTAAAGAGCAGCACCTGGGTGTGCCTGGCGAGGTCCGCCAGGACCTGGAGGGCCGCCTGGGTGCGGAGGTCATCGAAGCCCACGAGGATGTCGTCGGCCACGAAGGGCATGGGCTCGGCGTTGCCCTCCTCCAGGTGGATCAGCATGGTGGCCACTCGGAGGGCCAGGTAGAGCTGGTCTCTGGTGCCGTCGCTCATGCCGGAGACGTGAAGCAGCTCCCGCTGTCCGGAGGTTCCCGAGGGCGTCCCTTGGCCTGCTGTGCGCTCGGGCACTCGTTGTCCGGCGGTTGCCGAGCGCACTCCCAGGAGGATGGGGTTGCCCTTGGCATCCAGGTCGTCGCTGAGGTCGTCGAAGGAGCCCAGGGTCAGCCGGGAGAAGATCTTTGCGGCGCGCCTGAGCACCGGGGCCTGGTGCTCCTTGCGATGCCGTTCGATCTGCTGCTTCAAGATGAGGCGGGCGGTTCGCAGCACCAGGTACTGCTCCGCGTCTGCGGCCATGCGGGCGGCGAGGGACTCCTTCTCTTCGGCGGCGGCCGCGGCCCGGCTGGAGCCGTCCATCGCTGCAAGCTCTGTCTCCAGGGTGTTTGCCATGTCCCTGAGCTCGTCGCGCCTGGGCACCATGGCATCGAGGGACGCGGTCACCTGCGTGAGCTCCTTGGCGACCTCATCCGGGTCAGCAAGGGCCGCCTCCTGCTCGATGTCTTCCAGGCTCAGGCCATCTCCCAGCCGGAGGATCTGCTCCTCCAGCTCACGGAGCCTTTCCTCGCTCCGATCCCTGTCCCTGGATCGGCGCATGGCCTCTGGGAGCTGCTCGTTGCTGCTAGCGCTCGCCTGCCTTCGAAGCTGCTCGAGCTCCTTCTCGGCGCTCACCTGGAGCAGCCGTGTTTCGGCGATGGACTCCTCCAGCTCTGCTAGCACCTCGTCCAGCTTCTGTCCCTTGGCTCGCTCGGCCGAGGCGGCCTGGAGCCTGGCGTGCAACCGCTCTGCCAGGCTTACGGGGTCCTGGGTTTCTGTTGCGACACGGAGGTCCTTGGCTGTCTCGATCACCCGATTGGAGAACTCCTGGATGTCCTTCTCCATGCCATAGATGCGTCGTGAGGCCTGGTCTGCATCGCGCAGCCTTTCGAAGAGGAGGCCGTGCTGATCCATCACGTCCAGGCCTTCATCCGGGTGGGTGTCCGGCCCCAGGCCAAGGGTATGCATGTGCTCATCCCACTGGGCCTTCCAGGCTCCGAGGCGATCCGCCGCCTCCTGGCGCTTTTTCTCCAGCCTGGGAATGGTCAGCTCCAGGTCCGCGAGCGCGTCCTGGGTTTGCCTCTGCTCGATCTCGAGCTCGCTCTGCCGGCGGAGGTGCTCCTCGGCCAGCGCCAGGAGCTCTCGGAGCCCCTCGGCGCTCTCCCCAGAGCTCGCGGTGG
>JAJRWW010000497.1 GCA_024276595.1 Myxococcota bacterium | reverse complement strand
GCCCCTCCAACAAGGCGGCGGGGAAGGGGCGAGCCGTCTCGGCGTGCTCTCCTGCGTGCGGCCCAGGGGCGTCTCGGCGGCTTGGTTCGGGAGCGAGGCACCAGAAAGCCCGTGGAGGACGCCCGGGTGCTCCTGCACGAGGTCGGAGCAAAGAAGGGCAAGTTGGGGCGCAGCATGGGTCGGACGGTGACCGATGGATCGGGGCGCTTCGTCCTCGATGGGCTCATGCCTGGCCGCTATCGGGTCACGGTGGTGGCCCCCGGCTGTTACCCCTATCGGGTCACCGAGCTGGTCACGCCAGGGGTGCGCCTGAAGGTGGTGTACTTCGTGGAGCGGCGCTCCTACGATCCCTATGAGACAGTGGTTGTCTCCAAGGCCGAGCGCAAGCAGGTCTCCAAGTACGTGGTCGCCCTTCCGGAAATACAGAAGATCCCCGGCACCCAGGGGGACGCCCTGCGCGCGGTTCAGAACATGCCCGGCGTGGCGCGGGCAGCCTTTGGGGGAGGACAGCTCGTGGTGCGCGGCTCCTCTCCGGGGGACACCCGGGTCTTCTTCGAGGGCATCGAGATTCCGCAGCTATACCACTTTTTCGGCCTCACGTCGGTGTTCAACTCCGACATCCTAAAGAGCATAGTTTTCGTGCCGGGGAACTTCTCGGTGCGTTACGGTCGGGCCACTGGCGGGATCATCGACGTGTTCACGAGGGCAGGGAAGAGGGATCGCTGGCACGGCTACGTGGACATCGACGTCTGGGACGTGGGGCTGTTGCTGGAGGGCCCGGTGGGCAAGGGCAGCATCGCCCTCTCGGTCCGGCGCAGCCACATCGACGCGCTCCTCAAGGTGTTGCCCAAGGACAAGATCGGCGCGCAGTTCACCCTGGCGCCAGCCTACTACGACTACCAGGCCATGCTCGACTATCCTCTGCTTGGTGGCAGCTTCAAGCTGATCTTCTTCGGGTCGGACGACCGGCTGAAGATACTGCTCTCCGATCCCTCGGAGCTGGATCTCTCCGCCAGGCAGGTCAGCAACACGATCCTGTTTCACAGGGTCATCGCCGGGTGGAGGCGCAGATGGGGCGACAACCGGATCCGGGTGACCCTCTCCGGCGGCTACTCCATGACGGACTTCTACCTGAGCGACGCCCTGCGATTGAACATGCAGATCGCGCGGCTCAACCTTCGGGCGGAGTACACCCGCAGGATCTCCAGCCGCCTCTCCCTGAGCGCTGGCTACGTGGGTGAGGCCTCCTGGGCCTGGGTGGATTTCTCGGCTCCCCCCCTGCCGGTGGAGGGGGAGATTCCGCCGCCCGTGGGGAGCCTGGAGCCCAGGGCGGACAAGACCAGCGACTCCCTTCAGAGCCACGCCTTCTTCATTGAGGCCACCTGGAAGCCCACCCGATGGCTCACCCTGATCCCCGGGGCGCGGGTGGACATCCTCCATCTGGGGCCCCTGCGCACCCAGGTGTTCGATCCCAGGGCGACGGCCAAGGTGGCGCTGCACAGGAAGCTCTCGTGGAAGCTGGGAGCGGGCCTGTTTCACCAGGAGCCCTTTTACACCCAGCTCTACGAGGTCTCCGGCGGCAACCCCAAGGTGAAGCACGAGCGCAGCCTCCATCTTTCCACGGGGCTTCGCTGGCAGGCGCGCCAGAGCCTGAGCCTGGAGGTGACCGGCTTCTTCAAGTACCTTTGGCGCCGGGTGGTGCGCACCGACGAGATGGTGGAGCGCGACGGGGAGGTGGTGCCCGAGAACGTGGCCAACCTGGGCATCGGTCGAATATACGGCGCCGAGCTGCTGATCAAGAAGAAGCCCGACTCGGACTGCCCCCGGTGGCTGAAGCTCCAAAAATGCTTCGGCTGGCTGAGCTACACGCTGCTTCGCTCAGAGCGCCAGGATCACTCGGGGGATCGCTGGCGCCTGTTCGACTATGACCAGACCCATATCCTCACCCTGGTGATCTCAGGCACCTGGCGTAGGGGGTGGCAGCTCGGTCTGCGCTTCCGCCTCGCCTCGGGCAACCCCACCACCCTCTACTCCGGGGCCATCTACGACGCGGACTCAGATGGCTACATCGGGCTCCCCGGGCCGGTAAACGGGGACCGGCTGCCGCTCTTTCATCAGCTCGACATCCGGCTGGACAAGAAGTTCGTGTTCAAGAGGTGGATCCTATCAGTGTATCTGGACATTCAGAACGTATACAACTACCAGGCGTCGGAGTTCGTCGTGTACAACTTCAACTACACCAAGCACGGATACCTCACCGGGCTCCCCATCATCCCCTCCCTCGGGGTAAAGGGGGCCTTTTGAGACACGGAGGAGGTATGCGGTCGCCAGCGCGGCTTCACGCTCGGGCCCAGGTCCTGGTTCTAGCGCTGGCCGCCGTCATGGGGCCGGGGCTGGCTGGCGTATTGGAGGGCTGTGCACCGGACTTCCGGGCAGCCTCTGAGCTGGACGAGTCCAACCAGGTGCTGGCGGTGCGAGCCTCACCGCCCGAGATCCCTCAGGGGGGCACCGTGACCCTGGATGCGCTGGTGCACTGGCCCCAGGGGACCCCCACCCTGTTTTGGCTGGTGTGCGTGCCCGAGGTAGGGGACACCTTCCTGAGCTGCCTGTCGAGCCGGCTGGAGAGCCCGGCGGATGTGCCCCTGTGCGGGCAGGACCCAGCGGACCGCCTCTGTCTGGCAGGGGTGGGGCAGTCGGTGGGCTACACCCTCCCTCGGGGCATGTTCCCAGCCGATGGACAGGACCACACTTTCTTTGTGAACCTGCTGGCCGCAGGTGGTGACATGCTGGCCTGCGGCGAGGTGCTCTCGGGCGGCACCCCTACCCCCGACTGCCTCCTGGCGCTGAAGCGGGTAAAGGTCGGCAGCGGCTCGACCTCGCCCAACCAAAACCCGGCCCTGTCGAGCTTCCTCTTTGCGGGCGCTCCCCTGGACCCGGCGGTGGTGGAGACCATCGACGCAACCGAGCCGGCGGAGGACGACATCCGCCTGGAGATAGGCGTCACCGCCGAGGCCACCTCGGTGGACGAGCTGGACCAGCAGGGAGAGGCATCCTTCGACCTGGTCGTATCATTTTTCACGACCTGCGGCCGCGTCAGCTCTGACAGGATCTTTCTCCCCTGCCTCCTTTCTGGCCCCGGGGAGGAC
Organism: Myxococcota bacterium; assembly: GCA_024276595.1. Lineage (GTDB taxonomy): Bacteria > Myxococcota_A > Polyangia > HGW-17 > JAJRWW01 > JAJRWW01. The sequence goes on along the minus strand of JAJRWW010000497.1, from coordinate 8 downwards.
CCTCTGTG
>JAJRWW010000043.1 GCA_024276595.1 Myxococcota bacterium | reverse complement strand
GGGCTGGTACCGCTCCGAGCCCAGAGAGTACGATCCAGAGACCGGCCAGGGGCGTGCCTACATGTTCTACAGCTTCGGCGCCCACGCCGCACGGATCCGGGTGGACACCTGGACCGGCAAGCTGGAGGTCCTGCAGGTAACGGCGGTTCACGACGTTGGGCGTGTCATCCACGCCACCGCCCTGGAGGGCCAGGTGGAGGGCGGCGCGGTCCAGGCCATGGGCTGGGCCTGCATGGAGACCTTGACCCTCCAGGAGGGGAAGCTGCTCAACGCCAGCTTCACGGACTACCTGATCCCCACCGCCCTGGACGCCCCCCGCATCGACATGGTCTTCCTGGAGGATCCCGAGCCCCTGGGGCCCTTTGGCGCCCGAGGGGTTGGCGAGCCGTCGTTCATCCCGGGCGGAGCCGCCATCGCCAACGGAGTGGCCGCGGCCCTCGGCTGCCGGGTCACCGAGCTCCCCCTAGTCCCCGAGCGAGTCCTCAACCTGCTGAACGAACGTCGCTGAGCGGCCTTTGTAACTCGTGGAGCCCACTTATGCGCAAGCTATTTGGCACTGACGGCGTTCGCGGAGTCGCGAACGAGGAGCCCATGACCGTGGAGGTGGCCCTCAGGCTGGGCCAGGCGGTGGCCCTGACCTTCTCGCGGCGCGCGGGCAGATCGGGCCGAATCGTCATCGGCAAGGACACCCGCCTCTCCTGCTACATGTTCGAGAACGCCCTGGCCGCGGGCATAATGTCCATGGGCGCCGATGTGATGATCGTAGGCCCCCTGCCGACCCCTGGCATCGCCCACATCACCTCCTCCATGAGAGCGGACGCCGGCCTCGTGATCAGCGCCAGCCACAACCCCTTCTCGGACAACGGCATCAAGATATTCGCCGGTGACGGCTTCAAGCTCCCCGACGACCAGGAGGCGGAGATCGAGCGCCTCATGGGCTCTGAGGAGCTGATCGCCGCCCGGCCCTCCGGGGACGCCGTGGGCAGGGCCCGGCGCATCGACGATGCCATTGGGCGCTATGTGGCCTTCTGCAAGCAGACCTTCCCCTGCACCCAGACCCTCGAGGGCGTGAGGATGGTGGTGGACACGGCCCACGGGGCAGCCTACAGGGTCGCTCCCCTGGTCTTTCGGGAGCTGGGCGCGGAGGTCTTCACCCTCGGCGACGAGCCGGACGGACGGAACATAAACTACCGTACGGGCGCCCTCCATCCCGAGTCCATGTGTGAGGCGGTGCGTATCTACAGGGCCGACCTCGGCGTCGCCCTGGACGGGGACGCCGACAGGATAATCTGCGCCGACGAGCGTGGAGAGATCGTCAACGGCGACGAGATCATGGCCATGTGCGCCACCCGGATGCTCGCAGCGGGCACCCTCCGCCACGACACCCTCGTGACCACCGTCATGAGCAACATCGGGCTGCAGAGGGCGCTGGAGGGCGCCGGTGGACGAATGCTGCGCACCAAGGTTGGGGACCGCTACGTGGTGGAGACCATGCGCCAGGGTGACTACAACCTGGGCGGTGAGCAGTCGGGCCACCTGATCTTCCTGGACCACATGACAACCGGGGACGGCATCATCGCAGCCCTCCAGGTCCTGGCGATCATGCAGCGCGAGAGCCGCCCCCTCTCCGACCTGCGCAAGGCCATGACCTGCTATCCCCAGATCCTCAAGAACCTGCCGGTCCACTCCAAGCCGCCCCTGGAGGAGATGCCCGAGGTCACCAAGGTGATCCGCGCGGTGGAGGAGAAGCTCGGCGACGAAGGCCGGGTGCTGGTGCGCTACTCCGGCACCGAGATGAAGGCCCGGGTCATGGTGGAGGGCACCGACCGGCAGCTCATCCACGGCTTCGCCGAGGAGATCGCAGAGCAGCTCAACAGGTCCTGCCAGTAGCCGCGCGGATCATCCAGCGTCTCACCCACCCAGCAGGTGCTCCAGGAAAGCCCGTCGGATGGAGCGACGAAGCTCCGGGTCTCTGACCCCTTCGAGCCGTTGCTCCAGCTCATCCAGGGCCCGGGCCACCTCGGCGGGGGATGGCAGAGACGGCGGGTGGTCTGCCGACGAGTCGGCAGAGCCCCCAGGAGGGCCAGGTTGTGGAGCCGAGGCCCCCTCCCGAACATATAGACGAAGATCCGACACCGAACCCGGAGGCAGCACCGCGCCGATCTTCTGCAGCAGGTCCGCCTTCATGAAGGTGAGCTCCTGGACCCAGGTGGAGTCGGCCGCGTGGACCACCAGGCGCCCGTCGTGTAGCGAGGTGGGCCATGTGCGAGCCGCGGTGGTGTGGCCAACCAACGAAGGCCAGAGGTGCTGGATCTGGTACAGGCGCATGGGCCCCAGGAGCCTGTGGCGCCCCAGCAGCTCCTGCATGAGCTCACCAACGGGCCGCGGCTGGGTCCTCCCCTTCCCGCCCCTGCGACGGGAGCCCGACCTCCTGCTCACCGGCCGCTCCCGAGCCGCACGAGGGCCCGTTCCAGCGCTCGGTATGGAGGGTAGTCCGGCCGGATGGAGAGGGCGGTGGAGATGGAGCCCATTGCCAACGGCAGCCGCCGGAGCTGTCCAAAGAGATAGGCGAACAGCTCGTGCACCCGTGACCAGCCAGGGCGCAGGCCCCGAGCCAGGCGTAGGGCGTCCAGGGCGGCCCCAAGGTGACGCCCGCGGCCGATGCGCACGTCCGCCACCTCCACGAGCGCCTCTGGATCCCTCTCGGCGTGGTACAGCGCCCTGCTGACCTGCAGGCTCGAGAGCGGCCCCATGGCCAGCCCGCCAGCGGCCAGCCCCATCACGGCGTGGGCGGCGGCCCGGATCCGCCGCTCTGGTGCCCTCCCCAGGGGCCAGGCAGCGTCCAGGGCGGCTCGATGGTTCCCCTGGTCCAGCTCCATGCGCGCCCAGGCCAGCCGGGCCAGTCTCCCGTCGGCAGTCCCCGAGGCCGCCTCCTGGAATGCCTTTCGAGCGGCATCCACTCGGCCGCTCGCCCCAAGAGACCTCGCCAGGGCGAGCAGCGACCTGGAGCCCCTGCGCGCCGCAACGGCCGTCCGGGCGGCGGTCACCGCCCGATCCGGCTGCCCCCGCAGCCGCCAGAGCCTGCTCTCCACCATGAGCCCAGCCGCAGAACCCTTGGGCATGGCCGCCAGCACCCGCTCGGAGCCCCCCAGGTCGCCCTGATCCAGGAGCCCCGCCGCGAGGGTCGCCTGCGCCCGCACGGCGCCCAGGATCACCGCCCTGGCCAGAGCCGTGCGGGCAGCTCCGAAGCGCTCCAGCTCCAGCAGGCAACGCCCCTGGGCGAGGCGCAGGTCCCCTTCGGCCGCCTTGCGCTGCTCCACGAGGCGCTCGATGAACCGCCGGGCCACGTCGAAGTACCTCATTCGGATCATGCGGCACACGGTGGTGGCGAAGCTGTCTGTGTTCTGCGCCACCCATCCCTTTGGGAAGAGCCCCCGATGGCGCCTGAGATACCCGGTTACCGCCAGCAGGTCCTGGCGCCGGATGTGACGCAGCCCGGTCCAGCGCCCGCGGGCGAGACGCGGAAAATGAGTCCGGACCAGGGCGCGCGCGGCTCGCACCACCACAGGCCCCCCGGAGGTGGCTCGCACCGAGGGCGACAACCCACTCACCCGTGCAAAGTGCAGGGCCCGACGATAGAGCAGGATCGCCAGGGGCGGAGCCCGGTCGGGGTCGCCCCCCCAGACTCGCCTGGCCAGGCGATGCCAGAACACGAACTGCCTGGCGAAGGAGCGCCGGATGGGCCTCCAGGGGGGTCTGCGCCGTCGGGAGTCCACCTGGGCCACCCCCAGCGCCCTGACCCGCTTGCCCGCCTCCCGCGCCGAGCCGAGCTGGTTGAGGGCCCCGTGGAAGGCGACCAGGTTTCGGGCCGCCCTCTCGGTGTAGCCCAGCACGAGCTGCAAGATCGCCCGGTGATATCGACCTTCGGGGCCCATGAGCTGTCCCAGGTGGCCCAGCAGCTCCCGAGCCTCCTCCACGTTGCGCACGGAGCGAACCAGCTCGGCGGCGTGACGGCGCACCAGGCGCCGCGCCTGCACCGACCCCGGATAGCGGCGAAGGAGAGCCCAGCGGAAGAAGCGGTCGCCTTCACGGATGCGCGCCAGGTCGAACAGGGCCTCCACGCGCCCCTGGCCGGAGGGGGCCGCGCCAAAGGCAAGCAGGAGCTCGCGCTCCCGAGCCCTGGTGGGCAACGGGGAGGTCCTTGGCCGCGTGGCGATCCGGTTGGGGTCCACGCGCAACCGCAGGCGCTGGCAATCCGCCTCCAGGGGCGGCGACACAGAGCCCACCACCCGGGCCACCATGGCCCGCACCAGGCGCCCGTACCGGTTCCATCCCTTGGGGTCGTCCAGGGGTATGCGGGTGGTGCGACGAGCGAGGCGCACCTGGAGCACTACGCCCTGGGGTGCGCCGCAGGGCGGTGAGACCCTGGCCTTGCGCAGGGCGCGATAGCTCTCGACCATCCGGTCCACAAAGGCCCTGTCATTGGGAAGGGTCGTCTCCTGGAGTGCGCCGGCGCCGGCCCGCTGGGCGTATCGCATGAAGCCGTTGCCGTACAGGTGGATCTCGTGCTGGATGGGGATCCTGTCCACACGCTCCTGCCAGGAGTAGACAATGTGCACGCCCACCTCGGCCGACGGTGTGCGCCGGCGCCCCTCCAGGTCGCCGGAGAGAGAGATGAGGCACAGCGCGGCGGCGGCCGCCGGGAGCGCAAGACGAGTTTGGGCTCTTTTCATGCTCGCACACAGCCAGGAGACCGGCGCCAAGCCCTCACGCGGGCGACGTCGCACCTTCGGTAAAAGACGCAGCCTCCCTAGCCGTAGGTCTTGATGCGGCGAATAACCTCGCGAATGCGCCGAGATCCGCCTCCATCCCGGTACAGAAACTTGATCCCACTGCCCTCCCCCTCGGTGCGGTAGGTGACCTTCCCGGCGATGGATATGGGGACGCTGCCGCCCGGCGCCGTCATCTCGATAATGACCTCATCGCCCAGGTCCAGGGTCTCGTCCGTCCTCAGCAGGGCGCCCCCAACGCTTATCTCCGAGATCCCCGCCTCGCGCATGTCCACGGAATCGGATGGACGCCAGCGCACGGGAATGTTGATGGGGAGACGGGTGTGGCGTCGCCGACGGGTTTCGGCTCGGTTGCCAGAAAACACGTCCAGTATGAACTCCCTCTTGGCCGCCTCGTCGCTGTCGAACTCCACCATGGCGCCCGCCCGCACACGCAGCCGCGGGAGCGCGGGCCTCCACCAGACCACGTGGCTCCGGATCATGACCTTGTTCGGCAATCCCTCCACGTTGAGCTCCACCACCACCTCGTCACCGGTCTCATGCTCGGTGGTGGTCGGACAGAACAGACCACCGTTCTCAAGCTCATCGTTGAAGTGCTTGTGAAACTCGGCCTTGCTGCGAAAACGAACCTTGATGATGTTCATGGGGTCTGGCCCGTGTATCTTGCCCTGGTCATCATTACGCTATTGATACCATACGAATAGCATCTGTACATATAGTTTCAAGAAAAACTATGTAAGGCAGCCTGCAGCAACAACGAGTGCCCATTGTGTGCGCACCTGCCGGCCGACCTCGGCCGACCTGGAGCAAGCAGAGCTAATAGTCCTTCAGAAACGCCAAGTACTGCTCCTCGATGTCGTCGAGCTCCATCTCCACCTCACAGGCGGCGCAGCGGGACTGGAGACTCACCTCCCCTTTTCTGCGAGCTTCCTCCACAGAGAAGAGGACCTTCTCCACCCGACCGCAGGTGCCACAGACCATGGGAGCCTGGAAGCTCTCCACCCGCCCTCGGCCAAAGAAGCGGTGGATCATGTTGGCCTGCTCCACCAGGACCACCGGAACATCCACAAAGGTCACCTCTGTCTCTTCCCCGATGGCGCGCACGGCGTCGATCCAGAGGCGGACACCAAAGGAGTTGATGCGCCGCACCTCGCCCAGGCTCACGGTCACACGACCCCTGAGGTGCGCGAAGAACGAGAGGTCCGCAAACTCGTCGATGACTCCGCTAAGGCGCAGGTGCCTCAGGCCGTCCTCCTCGTGCCGCTCGACGGAGAAGATGTCGTCCTCTGACGGGGAACCCGGGCAGCTCACGGCGCACCCTCCTGAGTGAAAAAATGCAGCGACTTGGGCTGCGTCCTGAACCTCTTGAAAGACTGCTCGAGGTCGATGAAGCCGATGATCTCCGTCCGCACGCCGGGGCAGACGTTGAACACCAGCTTCGACAGCGCCCGATACACCCGAAAAAGCCCCATCCCAGCACCGCCCGCGCCGGGCTGCCGATCCGGGGTCTGCACCAGGCAGCGCTCCAGGTAGGTTAGCACGGTCTGACGGCAGAGGGCCCCAAAAGGGTCCTGCTGGGCGATGACGAAGTGGCGGCCGTCATAGGCGAAGTCGAGCCGCCCCCGCTCGGCCGGCTCCAGGGTCACCGCCTCCCGGCGGTTCAGGTGTGCAAAGCGCGGCTCTCCCCGGGCGTCCCGTGGGGCGTTGAAGATCGCGTTTGTCGACAGCTCGTCCACCACCGTCTCCACCAGCTCCACCATGCGCTCGGGGCAGCCCAGGCGGTTGGCCAGGGCCGAGACCTCGCGCACGTACTGCGCCTTGTCCCTGGAGTCGCCCACCTCCAGCCGGTGGATCTCCACTCCCCACGGGAGATACCTCTCCAGGCCGAAGACCTCCCCGCGCCGCAGCTTGGCGATGCAGGCGATGATCTCCTGGGTGTCGAGGAGGTCGTCGCGCCTGGCGATCACGTGGTCGAGGGTGGGCTCCCGGGCCATCAGCTCGATGCAGGTGGGCTCCCCGTGGCAGGGCCGAAGAACCAGCCTCGTGCGGGGATGGACCGCCCTGACCCGCTCCATGATGGCCGCCTGGTGGGGCCTGAGGCCCTCGTCCAGGGTGAGCACGACAAGGTCGTGGGCAGCAGGGTCCAGATCTCCAAGGAGGGATGGCTCGTGCACCACGGTGGCCTCGCAGCCCGCTGCGGCGATGGCGCGCCTGGCAGGATCGCCGGTGGTCTCGTCTGGGTCGTAAAAAAAGACGCGGTTGCCCATCATGTCCACACAGCCTAGCGGATTTGCGGCCGCGGTCAACAGCAGCAAGACACCCGGTCTACGGCCAACACCCCTCCATGTTGTACCAGAGCGCGGCTCCCCTGGGGGGTCTACTGTGGGATGTCCTTGCCCTCGGCGAGGCGGTCGTCCCGGTAGATCTCCAGCTTGCGGAGAAACACCTCCACCAGCTCCTCGTCGAACTGGGTTCCCGCGCAGGCCAGGAGCTCCTCCACCGCGGCCTGGTGGGGCAGCGCCCGGCGGTAGGCCCTGTCGGAGGTCATGGCGTCGTAGGTGTCCCCCACGGCGATCATCCTCCCAAGCAGGGGGATCTCCTCCCCTGCGAGACCCTGGGGATAGCCCGAGCCGTCCCAGTGCTCGTGGTGGCAGTAGGTCCCGGGGATGAGGTCTGCCATGAAGGGGATGGGCTCGAGGATCTTCTTCCCCTTCTCCGGGTGCTGCCGGAACATGTCGATCTCCTCCCGGGTCAGCTTCCCTGGCTTGTTGAGCTTCTCGTAGTGTATTCCTATCTTGCCGATGTCGTGGAGCAGGCCCGACTGGACCGCCAGCTCCACCTCCTCCTCCGACTGCCCCAGGCCCGAGGCGATGAGCCGCGTGTAAACCGCCACCCGCTCGGAGTGACCGCTGGTGTACCTGTCGTTCTCCTCCAGGGCGGACACGAACCCCTGGATGGTCTGGAGGAAGTTCTCCTTCAGGTCCTTGTTGGCCTGGGTGAGGTCCTCGTTGGCCTGTCGCAAGCCGCGGAGCAGGGCGGCGTTGTCGATGGAGATGGCCGCCCTGGCGCCCAGCACCGACAGGAGCTTCCGCGACCCCTCGTTGAAGCGCTTGCCCCTGGTGAAGCTGTAGGCGTTGAGCATGCCAATTATTCGATCCCGAACCCGTAGCGGGATCGCCGTGAAGGAGGCCAGCCGGCCACTGGAGGGGACGCGCTTGAAGTAGCGGCGCACCGAGGCCCCGTGCGCCAGCAGGGGGCGTTGCATCTCGAACACCTCCATGATGGCGCCCAGGTCCAGCTCCCCCACGTCCTCCCCGCCAGCCTCCTGGGAGATGTCCGCGCGCAGGGCCTCGGTGAAGCTGGAGCCGCCCGAGATGTCGATGTGCAGGGTGGAGACATCCGCGCCAGACTCCTTCAGGGTGACCTCCATGATCATGTTGAGGATGTCGTCCAGGTCCAGGCTGGAGCCCACGGCCTCGGAGATGCGGTACAGGCCGAGCAGCTCCCTGAGCTGGGTGTTCTCGGCCTCGATGCGCTGCCTGGCCAGGCCGCGCTCCACGATGTGGATCACCTCCTCCACCTTGAAGGGCTTGAGGATGTAGTCGTAGGCCCCCTTCTTCATGGCGGCGATGGCGGTCTCCACCGTGCCATAGCCGGTCATTATCACCACCAGCACGTCCAGCTTCAGCCGGCGGATCTCCTCCAGCAGCTCCAGGCCCCCCATGTTGGGCATCTTCAGGTCGGTGATGACCAGGTTGTAGGTGCGCCGTCGGAGCTCCTTCATGGCCTGAACGCCGTCCTCGACGCTCCTGACCAAAAAGCCCTCCATGGTGAGAAAATCACCCAGAATATCCCGGATGACCTTCTCGTCGTCCACCACCAGTACCTGGGGAGACTCTACTGGTTGCTCGTCCTCGAACATTCATAACCCCTGGCAACTGCGCTATTTTTACTCATTGCAGGGAATTGTGCCAGCACTATCTCGTGTGGTGCCTACCCCATTTTTCCCTCGGGAAACCACCCGAAGAAGACCTGGAGCTGCTTCTTGCGCTCCGGCGGCAGGTAGTCGAAGTTCTCGCCACGGTCGATGATCTCCCAAAAATCCTTCGAATCGATGGCGAGCAGCTCGGAGCGGATGGAGCGCAGCCTGTCGGGACGCTCGTCCTGCATGTCCCTGTAGATCTCCCTCGCACGCTCCTGTTCACCGGCGAGGAGGAAGTAGGTTGCCAGCTTGATCTGCGCCTTGCGCACCCCTCGCAGGGAGGTCTCCTGCACCTCGGCCTCGGCCTCCTTGTCCACCTCCAGCAGGATCTTGAGCAGCTTGTCCATCGCCGGCGAGCCGAGCTGGTGAGCCGTCTCCACCAAAGTACACAGGTCATAGGCGACGCACTCGGTGACAAAGCTCAGCTTCATGCCAAAGGCGAGCTGACCGTAGTACTTGAAGTAGCTCCCCACCTCCTCGGCCACCTCCGCGCGGTCCGCGCGGATGATCTCCTCGGTGAGGATCCGATACTGGTTCATGATGTTGTAGGCGGTGCGCACGTCCCGGGCGTTGAGGGTCGCCCGCATGTATGTGTTGAAGAACTTGATGGAGAGCTCCAGCACCCGCAGGTCATCAGCCTCCAGGGCCGCCTCCCCGATGTACCGCGTGTCGATGGCCACCAGGTAGTTGATGTCCCGCATCCGGTTGAGCGCCTCGGAGTAGATCATCTGGTACTGGCGCAGCACCTTGTACTCGAACCAGGTGTGCTCCCGGGACATCTCCACGCGCTTGTCCTCCGTGACCGCCACGAAGTCCGGATCGGCGGCTATCTTGCCACCGATGTCGAACCACTCCTGGGGCAGGTCTCCCTTCCGACCCAGGTACTCCACCGCGAGCTGGCGCAGGGCGTCAACCGACCGGGAGGCGATGATCTTGTCCTTGTTCTGGATGGTGTTCAGCGCCACGTCGGCGAGCTGCTCTGCGCCCTCCAGCACGTTCTCCTGCTGGTCTGCCAGGTCGCCCGGCGCATCGCTCACGCGGGTCACGCGATCGATGGTCATCTCTCGAATGCGGGTGACCACGCTCTCGGGCTGCAGAAAGTAGAACACATAGGTAAAGTATGGCGCCATGAGCAGCAAGGCCACTGTCATGAACATGCAGTTGAGCACAACGCCAATGACCGGAACGAACTCGTGCCCCTTTGCGGCGCGAATGGAGAAGGTTATCCAGATGCAGAAGACGGCCGCCACGATGTAGTAGGCGATGACCCCGAGGTTGATCCGGTCCCGGAAGAACATGTCGGTGATGCGCGGCGTGTACCGCGTGGCAGCCAACTGAACGATGATGGAGGCCACCGTGATGATGATCCCCAGGATGGCGGCGAGCACCTCTGCCATGCCCCCCACCACGTTGGCCGCGTCCCCGGGATCGATGCGATGAAAGGTCTGGAGGTAGGTGACACTCTTGGCGTCCCCGGCCAGCAAGAAGTCCACCGTGTACACCAGGAAGAAGAGCGCCGCAGCGATGGATCCCAGCAAGGTGACCGAGACGATCCACTTCCTCATGATGCTGAGGAGCTCTCCGTTTTTCTCCACCTGAGCCACGGCGCCGAGCCTAGACCCACAGGCCATGGAGATCAACCGCGATCTTGAGCGCCTCGTGGGGGCTGCTGCGCCGGAGGGGACTAAAAGTACTGCTGGGTTGCAATGATCAAGTCGTAGGAGCGATAGGGCGAGAGGGTGTAGGCGAAGTCGATCCTCATGATGGCCTTGTAGAGGTTCACCACCGCGATCCGCAGGCCAGCACCGATGGAGAGCAGAGGGCGACCGTGCTCCTCGGTGCGGTAGGGCCCACCCCCGGCCACGGCCCCCAGGTCGGCGAACACGGCGCCCTGGATCTGAAACACCTTGCCCTTGAAGTAGGGGATGATGCCGGCGATGGGGAAGCCGGTGCGAAACAGTCCCGTGCGGTACTCCAGGTTTCCGAACACGTAGGAGCGCGCCACGAACTGCGCCGTGAAGAAGCCCCGCAGCCCGGTCCAGCTCCCCAGGGCGAAGAGATTGGAGTAGTCGCCCCCCTTCATGTAACCGGCTCCCAGCCGGGCGGCCAGGTTTCCCCAGCGCCGCCCCAGGTCGTAGTAGGCGCGGCACTCTCCATAGAAACGAAGATGCTCGGAATCGCTGCCCAGCAGCCTCGAGGCGCCCTCCAGGGCCAGGCTCAAGAGGAGCCCATGCTGCCGGTAGTCGCGGTACCGGGTGTAGCCCAGGCTGGCGGTCAGGGCAAAGGCGTGAGTGAGCCCAGAGGCCGGGAGGGGCATGGTGAGCTCCTGGGCGCCAGGGACCAGCCGGTAGCGGAAGTAGCGCAGGATCTGCCGGAAGCCCACCCGCAGCCACTGGAAGGGCTCCCAGGTCAGGGAGTGGTAGCCGCCGTAGCGCTCCACCTGAAAGCTGTCCACCACGAAAGCTCTCTCCGGCAGCATGAGGCCCCCCACCTGGGAATGGATGGACACCTGAGCCCGTGCGGTGATGAAGTACGAGAGGGGCAGTCCTCCGAGGCGGGGCACCTGCACGGCCAGCTTGAACCCGGGCCTGATGGAGTCCTTTGAGACCGGCAGGTAGGAAAACAGCAGAAGCTGCAGGTCCACGTATGACAGGAAGCCGAGGGTGTTGACGTCGTACACGCCAGCGATGGCGCTCACGCTGCCCAGGTTGAAAAACAGGTTGAAGTACGGCAGAAGCGACCACTTGTCCTCGGCGTGGACACGAACCACCACGCCGCGCCCGTCGGGCTCCACGCGGGCCAGCACCGGCCGGAAGAGCTGCAGGTTCCGAATACGCCGGATGTCGTGGCCCAGGGTGTACGCGTCCAGGGGCCGCCCCACCTTCGTGTCCATCCACTGCACCAGACGCCAGGCGCGGGCACGGCGCAGCCCGGTGATCCTGATGGCCTTAACCAGGCGGCCCTGGTAGGCGGCCCATTGGCCCGGGTTTGGGACAGGCCTCGGGTTCGGGACAGGCCTCGCAGGCCCCTTGCGGGTGGGGCTGGGCGCGGGCCCTCCCCGGGGACGCGCGGGCTTGCCAGCAGCCCAGGCCACGCCGCCGCCCGAGAGCGAGATGGTCACCCACAGCAGGATGGTGCGACTACGGCCCATCAGAGCCACCAGGCCCCTCACCCGGAGGGACCCCTCCCACAGGGGCGCCTGCAAGCACATGGGCCGGATCCAGCCGCCGCATGGTCCAGCCGGTGTAGCCCAGGACAGCGGAGATTACCGGGTTGAGCAGCAGGACGAAGGCAAAGGGCGCGTAGGCAAAGGAGGAGACCCCCAGGGTGGTGGACATGTACGCCCCGCAGGTGTTCCAGGGCACCAGGGCGGAGGTCATGGTCCCGGCGTCCTCCAGGCAGCGCGAGAGGTTCTTGGGGTCCAGCCCCCTGGCCGCATAGGCCTCCCGGTACATGCGCCCCGGCACCACGATGGCCATGTACTGGTCCGCCGCCAGGACGTTCATGCCGATGCTGGTGAGGAGCGTCCGCAGCACCAGGCTGCCAGTGCTGCGCGCGCCATCCATGACCCACCGTGCGAGCCGCTGCAAGAAGCCGGAGCGCTCCATCACCCCGCCGAAGCTCAAGGCGCACAGGATCAGCGCCACCGTGGACATCATGCTCTCCAGCCCTCCCCTCGACAGGAGCTTGTCCACTCCCTCGACCCCAGTGGTGGATACGTAGCCGGACTGGGCCGCCCGGACGATCTCCGTGAGGGTCGCCCCCTGGACCACCGCCGCCCAGATCCCGCCCAGAATGGCGCCCACCAGCAGCGCGGGCAACGCCGGCACCCGCAGGAGCACCAGCGCGATGACCAGCACCAGGGGCAGAAGCAACACCCAGTGGATCTCGAAACGCAGCTCCAGCTCCGAGATGATCGCCGCGATGTCCCTGGGCTCGGCCCCACCGGCATGGAAGAAGAAGCCGATGACGAGGTAGGCGGCAAGGGCGATGAGGAGGCTCGGCCCGGCGGTGAAGACCATGTGCCTGACGTGGGAGAAGAGGTCCGTACCGGCCACGGCGGGAGCCAGGTTGGTTGTGTCCGAGAGGGGCGACATCTTGTCCCCGAAGTAGGCACCCGAGAGGATCGCCCCGGCGGCGAGGCCTCGAGAGATCCCCAGGGTCTCGGCGATGCCCACGAGGGCGATGCCCACGGTTCCGGCGGTGGACCAGGAGCTGCCCGTGGCCAGGGAGACGATCACGCACACCAGGCAGGCCGTGACCAGAAAGTACGAAGGGGATACGACCTTCAGCCCGAACACGATCAGCGTGGGCACCACCCCCGAGAGGATCCAGGTGCCAATGAGAGTGCCGATGATCATCAGGATCAGGCAGGCTGGCAGCGCCACGGTGATGCCTCTCTTGATCCCGTCCAGGAGATCCTGCCAGGGCTGGCCACCTGCACGGGCCAGCAGGGAGGCAAGGGCCGTGGCCAGGATGAGCGGGATGTGCGGGGGCTGCTTGAGCCAGGCTACGGTCAAGCCGAGCCCCGCGACGAGAAACACCACGGGCAGCAGCGACAGCGGGAGCGAGGGCCTGGGGGGCTCGTCGGGGGGCCGATGGCCCTGGTGTGGGCTTTCCTTCATGGGGATCTGGTCGACTGAATGGCTCGACCGGGCTATGCTACCCCACTCGGCCCACCGGATCCAGGGTCGCAGAGCCACGACCGCGCGAGGTCGAGCTCTGCCAGGGCTTCGTGCCAACCGTGAGCCCACCGGGTCGCCTCTCGGAGCAGGTGCGCCACCAGGGCGACGGGCGGCGCCCTGTGTCCCTCGCCCCATCGGCCGCTGTGCACGTACAGCCCCGGCGCCCGCAGGTCCTCGCCGGTCCACTCCACGCCAAAGTTGACCAGGAATGGCTTCACGTGGGCTCTGACGTGCCAGTCGAGGCGGTTCTGCAGGTAGAGCACCGGCGGCCTGGGCCCGGTGCGGAAGGTGACGCAGAGGTCGTGCTGGATGTGGGGAGCAAAGGCCTCCTCCGGCGCTCCCTCGGGTGGGCAGCCGAAGCAGGTCTCGGCATAGCTTCGCACGAAGCGCTGGACATAGCGGCCAATGGATGTCTGCGGGTTCACCGCGATGGAGAGGGCGTTGTCCAGGGAGCGGCCGTAGAGCAGCGAGGCGAAGCCCCCCCCGGAGGTGCCATAGAGCAGGGTCCGCTTCACCCCCAGCGTGGCGACGACCTTGCGCAGGGCCCGGGGCAGCAGGGTCTGCACGTGCAGCCACCGCGAGCCGCTGTACCAGGCCAGCCCCAGCTCTGGATGCAGGCAGAGGGTGGGGTCGCTCACAAGCAGCCTCGAGCAGGAGAGCCCGGCCGAGACCTGGAGGCCGGAGAACACCGGCAGAGTCAGCTCTGGAGTGCGCTGGACCGCGCCGTTGAAGAACACGAGCAGGGCATCCGAGTCGGCGCTCTCCAGGAGCATGTCCAGGTAGGCGCCGCCGAGATCCACGGCATGGATCCCGTCCGGGAGGGTGGAGGCATCCTCAAAGGCGGCGAGGCTCTCATGGGAGAGGACCGGGCGGCGCCAGCGCTCGAAGCACCGGATCTGTCTGCTCGCACGGGTCACGGCCAGAAGGAACCTCGAAGAGGGAGGCTCGGCAGCCCGAGCGGCAGCGCCGGCACGTGCAGGACGGCCTCCATGATGAGAGTCATTGCACCAAGCCCTGCCGGTGAAGCCTGCCAGCGCACATCATGCTGCATGATACTGCATGGCGTGCACGAGCCCCAAGCCCCCCTTTCCGCAGGGACGAGCAGCCCCGCCCAGGAGCAAACAGGAGAGTAAGGCTCCGAAATGCAAAATTGTGTCCGGGGTGTCTTGTCACGTGCCCTGGTTATGGTACACATTTGTCATTAACAGACCAATTGACGCCGATTGGCCCGGAGTGCTCCGGGCCTGCACGAAAGGACCTGCGCCATGAGCATGGAGATCACCAAGGCCGCCGACTACGGGCTGCGCGCCATGTACCGCCTGAGCCAGGCCCCCATGAACGTGTCTGCTCTCATCGGAGATATTGCCCAGGAGATGAGCATCCCGGCGCAGTTTCTGCACAAGGTGATGCCGCGCCTGGTCAAGGCGGGCCTGGTCCGGTCTCGGCGTGGGGCCAGGGGCGGCTACCGGCTGGCCAAGCAGCCAGGCGAGATCAGCCTGCTCCAGATAGTTCAGGCCATTGACGGCCCCATCTACATCAATCGCTGCCTGTTCGACCACGAGGACTGCACCATGGACGACTACTGCCCCATTCGTCCAGTGTTCCAGGAGGCCCAGGACGCCCTCAGGAGGGTGCTGGACGACTCCACCCTCGCGGACCTGGTCGCCAACAGGGCGGCGGAGGCGGCCAGGTGGGAGGAGTCCGAGGGAGCGGGAGGCTCCCCGGATCAGGGGCCTCTCAGCGGTTGACCCTGCCCCGAGCCTCGCTCTCCTGCCCCGAGCCCCGAGCCCCGCTCCCCTGCCCCGAGCCCCGCTCCCCTGCCCCGAGCCCCGCTCCCCTGCCCCGAGCCCCGCTCCCCTGCCCTCGGCCCGGCTCACTCGTGACGCAGCCCATCGATGGGCCTTAGCGCGGCCGCCTTGAAGGCCGGATAGAGCGCGGCATTGAAGCAAAGCAGCATCGTCCCGCCGATGACGTACAGGATCTCCTTGTACACGACCATGACCGGGAGCCGGCTGATGAGATAGACCTTGGGATCCAGCGGGAAGTTCAGGCGGCCCAGCACGTTGCACATGAGCAGCCCATAGCCCACGCCAAGGATCACCCCGACGAAACCGATCAGGAGGCTGATCATCAGGAATATCCGCGCAATGCCCCCGGCGGAGACCCCCATGGACCGGAGGATCGTCACCTCCCGGGTCTTGTCCATCACCATCATGGCGAGGGCCGCCAGGATGCAGAAGGCCGCCACCATGAGCAGGATGGCGGAGATGATGATCATGATTAGCCGCTGGGTTCTCAGGGCGGAGAAGAGCGGCTTGTTGAGCTTCATCCAGGTGATCACCCGATAGGGCTTGCCTCCCAGACGGTGCTGGATGATCCGGGCCACCTCCGGGGCGGCGTAGATGTCGTCCAGCTTGATCTCGACCCCCAGCACCGCATCCTTCTCCGGCCCGGAGCTGGGGTTCAAAAAGTGCTGCGCCGCCGCCAGGTGTACAAACACCAGCTTCTGGTCGTACTCCTCGAAGCCGCAGTAAAAGAGCCCCACCACCCTGAAGTCGCGCGCCACCGGAGGCCCGCCGCCCCGCACCTCTCCGCGCAGCTTCTCGATCTCGGCCCTGGGCGAGATGAGCCGGACGATCTCTCCCAGCTTGGCGTCCAGACGTCTGGCCAGCCTGGAGCCGATGATGATACCCGGCAGCTCGCAGACTCGCCGAGAGCCCGGAAGACAGTCGCCGTCCGCGTCGGTCTTGCACTTGCACTCGCCGGTCTGCCCCGGGCCCACCGCGCCCTTGTCCAGGTGCTCCCCCATGGAGTCGATGCGTCGCTGCAGGTCCGCGGCGTCCTTTACGTCCACGTACTTCTTCAGGTCCAGCACCTCCCCCACCGTTCGGGGCTGAACCCCCTTCATGAGCACGTGGGTGTGCACGCCTCCCTTGGCCACCAGCATGTCCGCGATGGTGAACGGGGCAGCCCCGGTCACATGCTCGACCTGCTTCACCTCACGGATCACCTGGGGGTACTCGGTGAGCCCATAACCCCACTTCATCACGAGCACATGGGCGTTGAAGCCCAGCACCTTGTCCTTGAACTCCTGGGAAAACCCATTTGTGACGGAGCGCACCATGACCATGGTGGAGACCGCAACGAAGACGGCCAGGATGGACACCACCGTGAACATGGTGAAGGCGAAAAGCAGCATCGACGCCACAAAGAGCAGAAACCCCACGGCCCCCATGGCAGCGCCAACGTACTCTGGAGAGGGGTGCAGACCCCACACCAGCGCGGCCAGGAGCAAGGTAGCAAGACCCACCGCCAGCAGAGCAACTGAGATCCGGTGCCCGGATCGGCTGCGCCGCCGCACCGCGACGCCAACACCGCCGGCAACCACGAGCGCCGCACCTGCTCCACAGAGGATCAGCGCCAAGGTGTGTGGGCGTGGCCCCAGGGCCTGGATGAGCATCCCGCCAGCCCCGGCGGCAAAGGAGAGCGCGGCGAACACCGCTCGCCCGGGCGAGTATCGGGGACGAAACAGGTATCGCCAGGCGGTGACGGCTTCGAACATGGGGTTGGGGGAGTCCTGTGGGGTGAGCAGCGGCCGGCGCCCGCCGACGTGCAGGTGAACTGTCTATGGTTGCTCGAGGTTCCAGCGCATCCTGGCCACCGGACGATCCCCTGGGGGGTACGCCCACAGCTCCATGTACCTGTCCTTGGAGGGATCCACGCGCCTGGGAAAGTGCACCACTCCGTCGAGCCGGTAGCTCACTCCAGCCCCCTCCTTGGACTTGTATCGCTTCACGAGCTCCACGTAGATCTTGCTGTACGGTACCACGCGGCCGTCAGAGAGCTTGAGCTTCCACGACCACTGCTTGAGATCCAGGATCCTGTCCTTCCCCTCGAGCACCTCGCCCCTGTTGAGGAGGTCCACCCGGACCCGGAAGGCGGTCTGGGCCACAATGAACCGCCGCCGCCAGGCCTCGATGTTGGCCTCCGCCTCCTTTTGGCCCAGCTCCTTGCGGGTCGCCCGGGCCTCCTGGAAGGCCACGATGTACGACAGATCCCACAGGGTCGCCGAGACCTGGATGTCACTGGCAACCTGGGTCTGCCGGTTGAAAGCGCGGGTTAGCTCCTCCAGCGACCACCGACGGAGCCGGGCATTGACCGTCTGCTCCCCGGACACGTAGATGGCCGGGTTGCAGCCAGCAGCGACCAGGGTCATCCCCAGGCAAGCTCCCCACCAACTGATCACCTTGTTGATTGTAGCCATGGAGCTAGTTTCCTCTGACAGGGCAGACCACGGCCCGTCCATGCACCCCGGAGGCTAGCCCACCGGTGGAGAGGCGTCAAGAAGGCTGGGCGCCTGGAGCAGGGTCCCCACACCCGCCCCCCAAGGCCCTGCTGGATCTTTGGGGTTGGTTGCAGTAACTTCTGCGCCGTAAAGAGGAACCTCGAGCTGGCCCACGGGCCAACAGACAGATAGCCAGACGGTACAATGGGACTGTTTCGCCGAAAAAAGAACACCGATCAAAGGCCCAAGCGCCCCCTGCGAGATGTCCTCCAGGACATGGCCCTGTGTGCGCTCTCGGGAGTGCTGTGGTTCACGGCCTGCTCGGACATCGACATCTGGCCCTTCGCCTGGTTCGCCTCGGTGCCGCTTATTTGGGTCCTCCAGGGAAAGACGCCGCGCAAGGCCTTCTGGTACGCCATGCTGGCGGGGTTCGTGGCCAACTACGGGGGCTTTTACTGGATAAGTCACACCCTGGTGGTCTTCGCCGGCCTCCCACTGGTTGTGGGCATCCTCGGCACCGCCCTGCTGGCGTTTTACCAGGCCCTGGTGTTTGGCGTCTTCGGCGCTGTGACGGTGACCATCCTGCGCCGTAGAGACCTGGGCTGGACCTTCGTGGCCCCGGTGGTGTTCGTCACCTGCGAGATGCTGTTGCCCATGGAGTTCCCCTTCTACGTGGCCATCACCCAGGCCTGGGTGCGCCCTGTGATCCAGATTGCAGACATGGCCGGCCCCCTCGGCGTGACCTTTGTCTTGATCATGTCTGGCGGGGCACTCGCAGATCTCGCACTCGCCAGGCGCACAAAGCGCCCCCTCCCCATCCGCCGGGCGGCCATCGCCGCTGGCGTCGTGATCTTCACGGTGGTTTACGGGTTCGTGCAGATGGCCCGCTACGAGGCCAAGATCGCCGAGGCCCCCAAGGTCAAGATCGGCGTCATCCAGGCCAACCTGGGCATCCGCCTGAAGGGACGCACCAGCTTCGCAATGGCGCAGCTCGCCCTGCACCACCACCTCAGCATGGAGCTCCAGCGTCGCGGCGCCGAGCTGATCGTCTGGCCAGAGTCCACGCATCCCTTCCCAATGTCGCGGGACCGTGACCGCATGGGGAAGCGCTGGTTCTCGATCTTGACCCGAACCGGCCCCAGGGCATTTCTGTACCTTCGGAACCCCGACCTCGAGCCAAAGCCGGAGCACCTGATCCGCACCCCTCTGCTGGTGGGAGTGCAGACCAACCAGTGGGGAAAGGGCAAGAAGATCGACGGCCGCACCTGGCCCGAGCGGCTCTACAACTCGGCTGTGCTCATCGACTCCTCAGGGGCGGTGAGTGAGACGTACGACAAGCAGTTCCTGGTCACCTTCAGCGAGCATATCCCGCTACACGACCTTCTGAGCAGATTCGACTTCTTGCGCAAGCAGTTCGAGCGCAGGCACATGTCCAACTTCACACCGGGCACAAGGTCGACCACCTTCCGCCTGGGACGCTTCAAGATCGGTCCCATGATCTGCTTCGAGGACATCCTGCCCAGGCTGGG
>JAJRWW010000496.1 GCA_024276595.1 Myxococcota bacterium | reverse complement strand
TTGGTGTTTCTGCCCGTATCTGGGGCCTCGCTAGCCTGACTGTAGAGGGGAGCTCTGCGGTTCCCCTCCCCCGGAAGCAAAGCTCCCTGGGACCCCCTCCCCTCAGCACGGCGACACTCGTCGCCGGCCGTCGCACGTGCGACGGCTGGTTCGTGCCGCGTCGTGCGCCTGATCCAAGAGTTGACTCATTTGCGACATATTCTTGTCCTCAAGGGATCTAACGGCTCTCGTCTCGGATCCTGGAGTGCTCGATGAGGAGCTGGAGGGCGTTCATGTGGATCTGGTCCTCCCCCTCGCAGTCCTCCGATGAGAACTCGAACTCCCCGTCCTCCCAGTCCAGCAGCTCGAAGATGGCCTCCCTCCCCGACAGGTCGAAGGGCTCCAGCGAGCAGCGCACCGGGCGGCCCTCCCGCACGTGGACCCGCCCCTCGCACTGTCGGCTCCTCACCTTGAGTACGCCGGTCTTGCCTTCCGTCATGAGCATCTGCAGCAGGGTGGGCAGGGCGACGAGGTTCAGGGTGCCGTGCAGGACCCTCCTTGTGGACATGGCCTCCGGATCCTCACGGTACCTGGCCAGGGTGTGCTCCACCCGGGCCAGGATCTCGTCGGGGGGCGTGGTCTTGGAGATGAAGTCGTCCGCGCCCAGCTCATAGGCCTTCTGGCGCTCCTGCGGGCTCACCACGGAGGCCAGGAACACGAAGGGCACCGAGGCCAGGTCCGGGCGCGCCTTGGCCAGGCGCAGGAAGGTCCAGCCGTCCATTGCGGGCATGCGGATGTCGCTGAGGATGAGATCCGGGGGGGCCTTGATGCACTTGGTCAGGGCCTCGGCACCTGTGCCAGCGAGGGCGATGCGCAGGCCACGGCGCAGAAACAAGCTGCCAATCTTGCGCTGCACCAGCCCCTCATCCTCCACCAGCAGGATCCGGGTGCCCTCGAGCCGGACGCGCTCCGGCGCCGGGCTCTGCCGGTCCACGCACTGGAGGAAGGTGTCGTGGAGGGCGGCCTTGCCCTCTGGGGCCAGGTCCAGAAACTCCAGCCCCATCCCCGGGGCGCGATCCAGCTCCCCGGCCCTGTCGGTGCCGATGATGTGAGCCACCCGGGCGATGATGGGGATCTCCTCGGTCTCTCCTGGCAGGAGGAGCTGTAGCTGCAGCACCGTGTTGATGGGCAGAAAGCTCAGGGTGCGGATGAACATGCCGCCGCTGCTGACGTTGTCGCTGTAGCGGGTGATGAGCTCGTCGTGGGTTCGGTAGCGCACCCGAATCTCGGAGGACTTGCGCGATGTCTGGCGGTCGTGCTTCACGGCTCGCTCCCGGCGGGCGCACCCAGAGGAGGTGCTCGGGTGAAAAATACCAGGCCCTCGGGACAAAAGCAGCCCAGTTGTCGCCCGAGGTTCGGATCCTCGGAGACCGGGCCCCTGTCCCGGGTTGCGAGACGGGCCCCTGTCCCGGGTTGCGGGGGTGGGCGCTTGCGCAATCTCCTTGACCCTGAACCAGCGGGGTTTATTGTGGATCCCTACGTCGCAGGAGGTGCGCCAAATGGCGGTGCCGTTTTCGGTGAAGGCCACCGTGGCCGTTTGCGGCTCGGGCCGCCTCCCCGCCCAGGAGCTGGAGGAGCTGGCCGAGTCCGTGGGTGAGGAGATTATCAGGGCAGGCATGAACCTGGTCACTGGAGGGCTCGGTGGGGTGATGGAGGCGGCCTCCCGAGGTGCAGCCAGGGCGCGGGCCGGGGGCCATGGCGACGGCACCATCGTGGGGATCCTTCCCGGGCAGGACAAGGGCGTGGCCAACCCCTACTGCGACCTGATTCTGCCCACGGGGCTGGGTATCGCCAGGAACCTCCTGGTGGTCCAGGCGTCCGACGCGGTTGTCATCGTCCACGGCGGGAGCGGCACCCTCTCGGAGGCGGCCTTTGCCTGGCAGCTCGGCAAGCCCGTGGTTGCGCTCACTGGCTCGGGGGGCTGGGCCGGAAAGCTGGGGGGGCAGAGGCTGGACTCTCGCCGGTCCGACTCGGTTCTGGGCGCGCGCAGCGCCGTGGAGGCGGTGGCGCTGGTTCGGGACGAGCTCTCTGGCCTGCGCTGAGCCCGGGCCTGGGAATCCATGGGTGCTGGACCCAAAGAGGGCTCAGGGGCAGGCGGCCTGGAGGCAAGGGCAGGCGGCCTGGAGGGCGTCGTGGCGCGGGTGCGGGCGACCCTGGAGCGGTTCGAGCTGCTGGCGCCTGGGGAGCGGGTGCTGGTGGCCTGCTCGGGCGGACCCGACTCGGTGGCGTTGCTGGGGCTCTTGCTTTGCTGCTACCCATGCCTGCGCCTTGTGGTTGGCCACGTGGATCATGGGCTGAGGGTCGGGTCCGCGGCGGACGCCGAGACCGTGGCCGCCCTGGCCCGCTCCCTCGGGCTGGAGCTGGTGCTGCGGCGTCTGGACCTGGTGTCGGGGCTCGAGAGCGGCTCGGGAGTGTCCCACGACAAGGACGCGATCCCAGAGCTTGGCAAGGCGCCAGCCGAGGCGCGGGTCAGTGAGGACCTGGCCCGGCGGGGGCGGCTGGCGGCCCTGGAGGAGA
>JAJRWW010000495.1 GCA_024276595.1 Myxococcota bacterium | reverse complement strand
CCCGCAGCCTGCTCGGGTGAGAGATACTCCGGGGTGCCAAAGACCATGCCGGCCTCTGTGAGCGCCTCCGCGGAGCCGTCCCCCTGGGTTATCTTGGCGATGCCGAAGTCGAGCACCTTCACCACGTCGTCCCGATCACCCTTTTGGATGAGCATCACGTTGTCCGGCTTGATGTCCCGGTGCACGACCCCTTCGGTATGGGCGTGGTCCAGGGCGAGACAGAGCTGCCCGCTGATGCGCATGGCCCGGTCCAGCGCCAGGGGCGCATCCTCTCGGATGACTTGCGTGAGCGACACCCCCGACAGGAGCTCCATGGCTATGAAGAGCAGGCCATCCTCTGTCTCACCGAAGTCGTTGATGTGCGTGATGCCAGGGTGATCC
The DNA here is from genome assembly GCA_024276595.1 of Myxococcota bacterium. GTDB lineage: Bacteria > Myxococcota_A > Polyangia > HGW-17 > JAJRWW01 > JAJRWW01. The sequence goes on along the minus strand of JAJRWW010000495.1, from coordinate 2,842 downwards.
AGCCTGCTGGAGGACTGTGCCTCCCTGTGAAAGCGCCGCTTGATGCCCTCGAAGTTGCCGTACTGGGGCAGCAGCACCTTCACCGCCATCTCCTTGCGCATGAGGGTGTGCTCAGCCCGGTACACCACCCCCATGCCGCCCACCCCGAGCTTCTCCTTGATCAGGTAGCGCTGCTCCAGGAGCTTGCCCGTGAGCGGGCCTCGCCGGTCGACTGGCACCGACTCCACGTCGAAGTCCAGAGCCAGGGAGGCGCGACGCTGAGGGCCCGAAGGGGGCTCCTTTCCAGCTCCGGACGCGTCCACGGCATCCTTCGTGGTGGCTTGCGCCGAGGCACCAGCGGGCTTCTTCGCGGGCGCGGCGCTCGGGTCTCCATCAGCGGTCATCTTGTCTTTTCTGAGCGTGATCGGTGGCGATCTCGCGGCTCGCCCCACGGAATCTCCTACTGCCCTTCAGAATGACCCCCGGGGGCCACTATGGCAACCACCTCTTTGCGGGGTGCCAGCATTCTGCGCGAGACGCGCAGCAGATCCTTGGTTGTTACTGCCCTGACCCTGCGAGGGTACCTCAGATGCTCTTCGAATCCTAGCCCATACAGGTCATTGAAGGCGATATTCGAGGCCACCGCTGCCCGCTGCTGCAGGGATATTTCATGGTTTCCAATGAGATACCGCTTCGCCCGGGCCAGCTCTGCGCGCGAAACTGTCCCGGTGCGCAGCCGCTTGAGCTCCACCCTGATGGAGGCAAGCAGCCGCTCCACCTTCTCCGGGGATGTCGCGCCGTAGACTGCGAAGTACCCCGGATCCACCCCCTCGAGGGAGAAGGCCGAGATGCGGTACACCAGCCCCTGCCGATCCCTGATGGAGAGAAACAGCCGCCCTCCCTGGCCCGACAGCACCGCGGCGAGCACCTCCAGGCAGTAGCGGTCCTCGTGGAGGACCGCGGCTCCTCCAAAGCCCACCAGCACGTGAGCCTGCTGCCGGTCCAGCTCCTGCACGACGCGACGAGGGGACTTGGTGGGTGGCTCCACCACGACCCTGGGCGGCCGGGCAGAGGGCCGTCCTGCCGGAAAGAGCCGCTCGACCTGCCTCACCGCCACGGAGGGGTCCACGTCCCCCACGATGGAAAGGGTGAGCCCGTCGGGGCGGTAATGCCGGCCCCAAAGGCGGGTCAGATCCTCCCGACGGAGGCGCTCCACCGAGGAGGTCTCCCCGAGCATGCTGAGCCTGTATGGATGGCGGCGAAAGAGGGTGCGTTGGAAGAGGCGAAACACCGCCCCGGTGGGGCTGTCATCCCGGGTGTGAATCTCCTGCAGGGCCAGCGCACGCTCTCGCTCCAGCTCCTCCTCGGGAAAGGAGGGGTGCAGCAGGCAGTCGGCAGCAACCTCGAGACAGGCCGAGAAGCTGCGAGCCGTGCTCTCCAGCCGAAGACCCAGGCTGTTTCTCCCGGAGAAGCCCCCCACCGAGCCCGCCAGGGACTCGATGGTCCTGGCGATCTGGTCCCCGCTCCGGGTCTCGGTCCCCCGCACCAGCAGGCTCGCCATCAGGTTGTGAGCTCCGTTGGTGCGGTCGGTCTCGTACCGCAGCCCCCCCAGCCACACGCCGCGCACCGCCACCAGCGGCACCCGGGTCTCCCGCTTCACGAGCAGGGTCACCCCGGAGTCCAGCACCACGCGCACCACGCCACCAGGGCCCGGCCTGCGGGTCCGCTCACGCCCCTTGAGCCTCCTGTAGCTGGCGCGTGTGACCGGGAGCAGGCGCCTGCGCAGGGCAGCCGGTCGCTTCTCGCTGTCGGGGACCACCGCCGACAGACACAGGTTTGCTGGCCTGGCGTAGCGCTCCATGACCCTCCGCAGATCCGCCGGGGTCACCTCCGCCAGGGCGCGCATGTAGGTCTCCTCGTAGAGGGGGTCGCCCGCGGCATAGGCGAAATGGCCGAGCTTGCGCGCCAGCCCCTGCACCGTCTCCCGCTGCTGCACCGTGCTGCTCTCCACCAGCACGAAGGCCTTCTGAAGGTCCTGCTGGCTCACCTCCTCGAAGCAGAGTCGGTAGACCTCCTCCAGCAGAGCATCGGTGGCCTCCACCAGCCGGTCCGGGCGCGCCGTAGCCCCCACGGTGAAGACCCCCTCATCGTGGGGAGTGTAGGAGTAGGCGGTCACATCGGTGACGAGCTGCCGGCCCCTGAGCACCCGTCGAGCCAGGATCGAGCTGTCCCCCTGGCCCAGCAAGGTCGCAGCCAGGTCGAGGGCGGGAGTGTCCTCGTGGCACAGGCCCGGCGCGTGAAACCCCAGCAGAAGGTAGGCGTCCCGCACCGCGGATCCGCGCACCGCTGCCCGCGGTTTCATCTGGGATGGCTCCGTGAAGGAGGGCCGTGGCGGGCCTGGCCGGCGCTTGATTCTGAATGCCTTGCGAATCTTTCTGAGCGTGCTCTCGGGGTTGAAGTCGCCGGCCACCACCAATCGCATGTTGCTCGGAGCGTAGTACCGCCGGTGGAACTCCACCAGGTCCTTGCGCGTGAGGGATCGGACGCTCTCCTCGCGCCCGATGACCGGCCTGCCATAGGGGTGCTCTCGAAAGGCCAGATCAAAAAGCTGTTGGAAGTTGACCCGGTGTGGGTTGTCCTCACCCTGCTGCATCTCCTCCAGCACCACCTGCCGCTCCCGCTCCAGCTCCTCGGCGTCGAAGGAGGGGCGAACCAGGGCGTCGGCCAGGACGTCCAGACCCACGTCCAGGTACCGACTGGCCAGCACCACGTGGTAGGCGGTGTTGTTGAAGTCCGTCCAGGCGTTGATGTCACCCCCGGCGGCCTCCACCTCGAGGGCGATCTCTCCCACCCCTCGACGCCT
>JAJRWW010000494.1 GCA_024276595.1 Myxococcota bacterium | reverse complement strand
CGCCCCACCGCAGGTGCAGTACCGGCGAGTTCAGCCCGAGGAGGCGCTGATACAGGGAGCCACCCCCATGTTCCGCTCCGCCTGGCTGGCTCGGGGGGTGCTGGGCAACTTCGCCATGCGCCCGCTGCTCCGCGCCGCTCCAGCCGTGCGAGAGGTCGCCATGCTGGAGGCGGTGCGCCAGGTGGTGGAGGATCACCCAGGTCACAGGGTGGTCGTCGACATGCCCGCCACTGGCCACAGCCTCTCGTGGTTCGCGGTCGCCGCCCAGGGCCGCGATCTTGCCGTGAAGGGCCCCATCTTCGAGCTGTGCGACCGACTGGTTCGGGAGCTGATCCACCCGGGCGCAATGTCGGTTGTGGTGGTCACCCTGCCCGAGCCCCTGGTGCTCCGCGAGACAAGGGAGCTGTGCATGAGCTTGGTATCCAGGCACAAGCTGCCAGTGGACCGGCTCATGGTCAACCGGGTGCCCCAGGCGATCCCACCGGCCGCTCTACGGGAGGCGAGGACCCTGGCCCATGGCCCAATGGCCGCGGCAGCTCACAGCCTGCTGGCGCTGTTGACCGCGAGAACCAGGGCCAGGGCTGCCGTGCTGGAGGTGGTCTCTGACAGCCTGGGGTCCATGGCTCCACCTTTGGTGCTGCTCCCAAAGGCCCCCACGGATCCAGATGCACGGACCGTGGCTCGGTGGCTTCAAAGGCACGAGCCCAGAGGACCCGCATGAACGCATCCCCGCGACCCGACCCCCGCTCCGGGGCTCGGCGCCCACCTGGGTCCGGGTCCGGGTCCGGGCCCGGACCCGGACCCGAGCGTGGACCCGAGATCCTCGTGAGCCTCGGAGGCGGCGGTGTGGGCAAGACCACCACCTCCGCTGCCCTGGCCCTTGGCCTGGCCCGCCGGGGTGGACGCACCCTTGTGGTCACCATCGACCCTGCCAGGCGGCTCGCGGACGCCCTCCAGACCAGGGTGGGCAGCCAGGTGATGCCCCTTCGGCTCCCCGGAGCCGGAGATCGTCTCTTTGCCCTCATGCCAGAGCCCCGGGAGGCCATGCGCCAGTTCACCGAGTACCTCTGCGCCGAGCAGCCCGAGGCCCTGGACCGGCTGCTGCGAAATCGCCTCTACCAGGTGCTGGAGGAGGCGGTCCCCGGGATCCACGAGCTGGTGTGCATGAGCCTGGTCACCCGCGCCGCCGAGGAGCTGGCGCTAGACAGCATCGTGATCGACACCGCTCCCTCCCGCTACGCAATCGACTTCGTGACATACCCTCGACGCCTGGGAAAGCTCCTTGGAAATCGCGCCGTGGCCTGGCTCAGTAGCCTCGGCCCCCAACCTGACCGTCCCGCACCAGGCGGGATGCGCTGGCTCGCCTGGGGTCGCCGCCGGGCGGAGAACGCTCTCGCCAGTGTGCTGGGCCCAAACGCCGTCTCCGACGTGGCCGAGCTCTTCTCGGCCATGAGCATGGTCCGGGAGCGCTTCGTGGATCTCTCGCGCCGGGCGTCGAGCCTCCTGCTGAGCAAGGAGACCAGGTACCTGCTGGTGACCGCTCCCACGGGCGCATCCACCGAGAACGCGCTGTATTTGCACAGGCGCCTGCGCAAGCTCAAGCTCAGGCCGGTGGCCCTGCTCATCAACCAGGCGCTGGACCTCCCTCCACCGTGGCAGCCGCTGCTGGAGCAGGGCGACCTCCTGGCCCCAGCGCTGGCGGACGTGCTGCACCTGCTGGAGGCTGAGCGAGATCAGCGCGCCCGGGCAGCGGACCGGGCGCGGGCAGAGCTGCGGCAGCACCTCGGCCGCCTGGAGCAGATCTGTCTGCCCCACGTCCACACCTCCCAGCCCCGGGAGGTGGTCCTCGCCCTGGCGGACACACTGGAGGCCCACCTGGCCACCCTGACTCGGCGTTGATCACACCTGTCGAGATGAGCTCCTCGCCAGCCTGGGGTCAGTTCAGGCGAGACATGGCCTGGAGGTACTCCTCCCGCTCCGGGCTGGCCTCCATGAGCGGTCGGACATGGCGGAGGATCTGGCGCCCCTCCTGCTCCAGCCCGATGCGGATGGCCAACCTCCCGGCGTGGAAGGCAGCATCTCCAAAGGCGGGATCCCTCTCCACCACGTTCAGCAGCATCTCCAGCGCCTCGGCCGACTCCACCCTGAGTCGGAGCCGCTGCGCGGCCTCCTCGTCCAGATCCCGGGCGCAGGCCATCTCCGCCGCTGCCAGCCGTATTCGCGCCTCCAGGTAGTCCTGGGCAGGAGAGTTGTCCCCCAGCAGGCGCGCCCGAACCAGCTCCCTGGCGGCGGCCTCTATCTCTTCACAGTAAAACAGCGCGCGAGCCAGGTGGAGCCGCACTCGCCAATCCCCTGGCGCCGCCTGGAGCGCGATCTTCGCAGCAGCTCGAGCGTTCTCGGGGCGCTGCTGCAGGAGCCACGACTCGATTGTGGCGGCAGCATCGATTGCTGGAAAATCGCAGTAGGTCAACGCCCGACGCCTGGGCAGGTGGTTGGCCACCGTGCGGAGCCGAGAGCTGAGCCGGCGGAGGTTCTCGCTGGAGAGGGGCTCCTCCCCTTTCTCCTCGGCTGGCCTCGGCCTCCTCGACCTGAACCAGAGGTTCACCGCGAGCCCAAAGGCGGCCAGCGCCAGGGCCAGAAGAGAGATTATTACTACATAGTCCGTCAAGGAGAGGTCACCCTTCGCCAGCCGCCATGCGGCGGGCGCCGCTCGCTCCTACTATCATACCCTTGGACCACTGGGAGGCAAACCTGCTTGGGAGATTGGTCACTCTTGGGCTGCCAGCTCCTCCAGGAGACGCCGATACTCCCTGGGGGTGTTGACATTGTAGAGGCTCCAGGGATCATCCACTGCCACTGCCAGCGGGGGCTCCGAGGCCCCCTGTATCACCCCGCGCAAGCCCGAGCCCTCAGTGGCGGTCCGAGCCTCCCTCAGCAAAGACAGAGGGACATAGGTGGGATGGCCGGCGCGGCCTCCCCAGGTGGGGGTGATCACACGGTGGGGCTGGGCCCGGGCCGCCCCCAGGATCTCACGCAAGGTCCCCTCCCTCACCACTGGCACGTCCACCGGCCAGATCAGGGCACCTGTCGCCCCCTCCAGAAAGCGTGCCCCAACCCTCAGGGAGCGCAGCATGTCACCGGGGCTGTCATCCACCAGGGCCTCCACCAGCCGGCCGGTGAGCCCGCCACGCGCCGCCGCCCAGGTCTGCGCCACCTCCCCCGGCTCGATCATTCGGTCAGAGCCAGAGCCAGAGCCAGAGTCGGAGTCGGAGTCGGAGAGGACTGGACAGCCGACCCCCAGGCGACGAGCCAGGAGCTCGTCTCCCTGGCGACGGATCACCACCACCGTTCCCAGCTCATCCTCAAAGAGCGCCAGGGTCTGCAGG
>JAJRWW010000493.1 GCA_024276595.1 Myxococcota bacterium | reverse complement strand
CGCCTGCACATCGTGGCCATTGCCTCGATGGGGACGTTGACCTTTGGGTGGGTCTTCACCGGGCGCCACCCGTGGCTCCTGGCCGCGGTGTGCGGCCTGGACTGGTTCGTGGTCAACCTGCTCAACCGAGTGGTGGACCTGGAGGAGGATCAGCTCAACGCCATTGACGGGGTGGACCTGGTGGCCGGCCACCGCGCTGCCGTGCTAGTGATCGGCTTTGGCACCCTGGGGCTCTCGCTGTTGGGGGTGCACCTGCTGCACCCGGAGGTTACCCCTCTGCGCCTCTGCTACCACGCCCTGGGGTTCGCCTACAACTGGCGCCTGCTCCCAGGGGGACGTCGGCTGAAGGAGCTGTACTTCTTCAAGAACACCGCGTCGGCCCTGGGGTTCATGATAACGGTGTTTGGCTATCCCCTGGCAGCGGCCGGCTGGGGCAGGGGCTCGGACGGGCTCCTTGCGGACGTGACCCTGGCGACCGTGCTGTTTGCGGCGGCCTTCTTTTTCCTGTTCGAGCTGAGCTACGAGGTGATCTACGACCTGCGGGACGCTCCGGGAGACGCCGCGGCCGGGGTCAGGAGCTACCCGGTGGCGCACGGGGAGCGGGGAGCTGTCAGGATAATTGACGCCCTCATCGGGTCCTCGGTGGCTGTCTTGCTGGCAGGCTACCTGCTGGGTCAGGTGCCCTGGCGGCTGGCCATCATGTTGGTCGCTCCCCTGATACAGCTCGCCATGTACAAGCGGATGCTTCGCCGGGGCATCACCTCGGCCGACTGCATCCTGATCACCTGGCTGGGGGCCGCGCTGCTCGCCGTCTACCACCTCTGGGTTCTCGCCCACCTGCCTGGCGCCAGGGGCATCTGATCGGCCGCCAAGCTGGATCGTTTCTTTACCTCCCATCATTTGATAACCTGGGTGCCAAGGTCTGCGGGGCCTTTGCTCCGCCACACGGCGTTCCATGAGACCGCAGCTTTTTGGGCGATATGAGCTGCTCGAGCAGTTGGGCAGGGGAGGGATGGCCACAATCCTGCTGGCGCGCCTGGTGGGCCCATCCGACTTTCAGAAGCACCTGGTCATCAAGCGGATCCACGATCACCTCACCGCAGACGACGAGACCCTCAACAGGTTCCTGGACGAGGCACGTCTCGCGGCACGGGTGCACCACCCCAACGTGGTGCAGATCTTCGAGTTCGACCAGCACGAGGGCACCTACTACATCGCCATGGAGTATGTGCACGGGGAGAACCTGGCAGACCTTTACAACCACGTTCGCCAGGACCCCTCCACTGGGTACCACTGGGGTCACGCGGCCAGGGTTGTGGCCGAGGCTGCGGCCGGGCTGCACGCGGCCCACGAGCTGCTGGGCGGAGATGGGGAGCCTTTGCGCATAGTCCACCGGGACGTCTCCCCGCAGAACATCATGGTCTCTTACGACGGCCACGTGAAGGTGGCCGACTTTGGCATCGCCCACGCTGTGGGGCGGCGGCACAACACCGTGGACGGGACGGTAATGGGCAAGGTCGCCTACATGTCCCCGGAGCAGTGCCATGGCGAGGTCCTCGACAGGCGCACGGATGTCTTTGCCCTGGGCATCGTGCTCTACGAGATGGTCTGTCTCCGCAGGCTCTTCCGCGCAAGGAGTGACCAGGAGACCATGCGCCGGGTGCTGCAGTGCGACTTCACCCCGCCTCGCCAGGTGCGGCCAGACCTGCCTCCGGGACTGGAGCAGATCCTGCTCCGAGCCCTGGCCCTGCGCCGGGAGGACCGCTACCAAACGGCGGCGGAGCTGCAGTACGCCATAGAGGGGCTCCTGGCCCAGGAGGGTGCCCTGATAACCGCGTCCAGCCTGGCCGCCCTCATGGGGGTGGTCTTTCACGACGAGAAGCTGGTCAAGGATCGGCGCATCCAGAGGATCTACAGCCGAACCTTCATGGAGCCTCCCAGGCAGGCTCGCAGCGAGCTCCCGGCGGCCCCTGAAGGGAGCTCGGGGGCGGGTATTCCGGCGCTGGCGAGCGCCGGCCACAGCCAGGATCTGCCCCAGGAGAGCACGCCCGCCCACGGTGCCTCGGCTGTGTCCGGTGAGCTGTCGGGCAAAGACCAGGATCGGCGCAGCTTCGGGTTGGCGGCGGGCGCACCCGTCGTCACCGAGGATCAGTGGGGAGACCTTGCCCCTACGAGGATCGACGCATCCCCGCCTGCGGGCGTCGTCTCACCCACGCCACCCGATGTCGCCGCGGCGCGGCCCTCCGGCAGGGCGGAGCCCATGGTTTGGCCGCCGGGCGCAGGGCCCGAGTCCAGCCCAACCGGCCCGGTGAAAAGGGCTCGCCGCGCAGCTTCCGGGCGTGTGAGAAACCTGGGGGCCACCGTGGACCTGGCTCGGGGCCCCGGGGTCCGAGCCGCTGCCTCCGCACCAGCGGCGGGCGTCGCGCGGGAGGCCTTCGCGTCTGGGGGCATGGGCGGCGCCAGCCCCACCACGCCCGAGCCCGGAGGTGGGCGAGGGCGCCTGGAGGGCGCTGGCGCCGGCCCGGATGAGAGCTTCTCGGGCAAGTCCACGGCGGCGCTCCTGGCGTCCGTCAAGGGTGTCCCTTTCCACGTGAAGGTGGCCGTCGGGGTGGGCGCTGTGGTGGTCTTGGGCGTGCTGGCAGGGCTTACGCTGACATATTTTGGGAACCGCACTCGCCGGTCCGAGGCGCGTGCAACGAGGCGAGCCCCGGCCTCGGAGGGCGCGGGCGTTGCAGCGGCCATGCCTGGCGCCAAGGACGACAACATGGTCACGCTCACCTTCGAGCTGACACCGGCCACCGCCATGCTGCTGGTGGACGGGCGCGAGATCCCGGGCAAGGAGGGGAGCCCATTGCGAACCGTGCGCATCCCGTGGCAGGAGGCCCCCCTGGTGGTCAAGGCCCTGGCAGACGGCTACCGCACGGAGGCCATCTCGGTCATCCCGGAGAAGGATCAGCGGTTCGAGATAAGGCTTCACCTGCTCAAGGGCTCTCCGAGGACTCGGAGGCATGCCCCCAGGGGTTCCAGGCGGAGGTTCCGGCGCCGAAGGAGCGATGGTGCGGGCGCTGGGACGAGGCAGGTTGGGCGACCGTCACGGTCCGACGCCTCCATGCGACCTCGCCCCAGCGACCTCATGGATCCATTCTCATCGGGTATGGACGGGGACCGTCGTCCCTTTCGTCCGCTCAGGTCAGGCGGCGCAGCCGCATACGATCTATAGCTGCCCTCGCGGTGGGCGCCAGGCGCCGCTGTCAATGGCCTGGGGCTCATCCCGATCTCATCTGCTGCTCAGTTGCAGGAGATGGAGAGGCTCACTCCCTGCCAGGCGCTGAACTCCTCCACCGCGATGTAGTAGGTCATCCCCTCGGTGACGCCAAAGGTGACGCTGTCGCAGCTACCGGTGGTTCCGCTGGCCACGCAGAGGGTGGGGTTGCATGCGCCCCCCATGATCATCAGGTCGAAGTCGTCCTCGAAGTCGTCACAGCTCAGGCTCGCAGTGACGCTGGTGATCCCGGTGGGGATGGTGAGGGCATAGATGCGCTCGGCGTTGCCTCCCAGGCTGGAGCACGAGTAGCCGCTCACGTCGTTGCCATACACGCCGTTCATGTACTCGTTGCTGCCGCAGTTGGTGGTGGCGTCGGAGCCGCAAGTGCTCTCCCAGGTGCAGGTGGCCGAGCAGCCGTCGCCGCCATTGGTGTTGCCATCATCGCACTGCTCGTTGCCATCCAGGTTGCCGTCTCCGCAGGTGGCGCTGGTGCACCCAGATGTGTCGAAGGTGCAGGAGGCGAGGCAGGCGAGGGTGCCCCCGGCAAAGCCCTGGGAGACGCAGTCCGCGCCGGCCAGGTCCGGGCCATCGCACTCCTCCCCCGGGTCCGCGACGTCATCTCCGCAGGTGGCGCTGGTGCATCCAGAGGTGTCGAAGGTGCAGGAGGCGAGGCAGGCGAGGGCGCCCCCGGCAAAGCCCTGGGAGACGCAGTCCGCGCCGGCCAGGTCCGGGCCATCGCACTCCTCCCCCGGGTCCTCGACGTCATCTCCGCAGGTGGACGAGCCGCAGAGGGTCTCGTCGAAGGTGCAGCCCGCGGAGCAGGCCAGGGGGCCGCCGGAGTAGCCCAGGGTCACGCAGGTCTGCTGGGCCAGGTCCAGGCCGTCGCACTCCTCGGGGCCTTCCGCCACGCCGTTGCCGCAGATGCCGTCGTGGCAGCCCGACTCGTCGAACCGGCAGTTGGCCTGGCAGTCCAGGTCGCCGCCCAGGTATCCCAGGAGCTGGCAGGTGGTCCCCGCGAGATCACTCTGATCACACTCCTCCAGCCCATCCCGAAGGCCGTTTCCACAGGTCTCCGAGAGGCTGCAGCGGGAGTCGTCGTAGCCATCGCAGCCCACCAGGCACGAAAGGTCGCCCCCCACGAACCCCAGGCTCTCACAGCTCTGGCTCCCCAGGTCGTCTCCGTCGCACAGCTCCGATGCGTCCTTGACCCCATCTCCACAGACCCCTGGGCCCGAAGTGCACCCGCTGGTGTCCATGGCGCAGTGGGAGTCGCAAACAAGCACCCCGCCGGTGAAAGAGAGACCTGGCAGGGTCTCGCAGGTGAGCCCGCCGAGGTTGTCTCCGTCGCACTGCTCGCCCGGATCCAGGTCGCCGTTGCCACAGGTGTCGCCAGCGCCAGACCCGGAGGCACAGGAGGGCCCGAGGACCAGCCCGCCCAGGAGCACGAGGGCAAGCAAGGCCATCGTGGGCTCAGACCTCGTGGCCGGGGCTCCAGCCACCGCGCCAAGGGCCACCGAGAGGCGTCTGGTCGGAAACGGTCTACTCATGTGCCACACCCCTGAAACACTTCGTTTCACATTAACCCGATAGCACAACCTGGGAGGGTGTGTCGAGGGTTCGAGCAAACGGGCGCACGCCCCCACGCTGGGGAGGCTCACGGCGGATGTGGCGTGATCACTCGCTCGGCGGGAGCGCGGGGCGGACCTTGAGCACCAGCTCCCTTCGGATCTCCACTGTCCCCGGCCTGGCGCCCCTTGGCTTGGACACGTGCTTGGCCAGGGTCGCCGACACGGGTGTGACGCCGCCGGAGCGAGCCTTGCTGTAGTATGCCGCAACTGCGGCGGCCTGCTTCAGGGTGGCCCGATCCGCCTCCTCCCCGGCCGGCACCCTGAGCACCACGTGGCTGCCGGGCATGCCCCGCACGTGGAACCACCAGTCGTTGGGCCGGGCGAGCTTGAGGCTCAGCCGGTCATTGTCCACCTCGGTGCGCCCCGCGAGGACTGTCCATCCATTGGGGAGCACGTGCTCGTGGAGCCTGGGCTCGGGGGGTCTTCTGCTGTCACCGCGTGCCATGGCGCGAGGATAGCACATGGCGTGCCGCCTCCCAGCAGCATGAGCCCTAAGATCCTTGAGACGACCTCGGCCAGGAGCCTCTTTTTTCAAGACCTGCTTGCCCTGGTGTGGGATTGTGGGGGGGTCACGAACAACGTGGCGCCCGAGGCCACGCCCGAGGCCACGCCCGAGGCCACGCCCGAGGCAAGGGCGCTCAGTTGGAGTCTGCCAATGACCGAAGGTGCTCCCAGAAAAACCAGCCCAGCCGAGGGGAGACCGGCCGCCAGGCGCGGAGCCCTGCGCGACGCCAGCCGGCTCATCAACATCGGGGACATCCTCTACCAGCTCGGGACCCTGCTCTACCGCAAGTCTCTGCGGTACACGCTCTTTACGGCGGGGATCGCCCTGCTGGGCTACTTCTCCGGCTTCGCGGGGCTGCCGGCATTCAGTGGCAAGCAGGCCCTTGTCCTGCCGCTGGCGGTGGGTGGTGTGACCCTCCTGTCCGGTGTGTTGCTCCGGGTCATCCCCGCGGCCATCGCCTCCAGGCAGATGATGGTCGCCCAGGCGAACGACATGAACCTCATGGAGGACTACCGAAAGAGCGAGGTGGATGTCTACCTGGCGAGCCTGTGGGAGCGGGTGTACCAATACGAGCACCAGCTTTCGGAGCGAGTTTCCGGCCGGGAGCCGGACCTGGTCGCGGGAGAGCGGGAATTTGTGGCGCTGGCAAAAAAGGCCCTCGACACCCACCTGTCTCAGCCCAGGGAGTACTTCGAGCTGGGGATCGACATCCACCACTTCGAGGACTGGCTGGATGGAGCGCACTTCGATCCGTCTGACAGCAAGCTGCTGGAGCAGTACGAGGGAGACACCGGCCTCACCGCCGTCAAGGAGCTGGTGGGCATCGGGGTGCTGGACTCCCTGCGCCAGATGCCCGCCCGGATCGTGCAGCGAGTCTGGTTCTCCCTGATCACTCGGGCCGTGGCTCTGCACGTGGCCGAGGCTGTGCACAGGCTCAACCAGGAGCACAGGAGCGACGTGTTCAACGCCCAGGTGCTCATCTGGCCGGGAGAGGAGCGGGCGCAGTGGCTGGAGCGTTTCCCCGGGGCTAAGGAGGAGGTGCTTCGACGGCGGGAGCGGCTGATGCTGCGGGTCTTTGGCCCCGACCAGGCATCCGCTCGGAGGCTGGTGGACCGGATGCTGGTACCCAACTTCGAGCTGGCCACCAGCCTGCGCATGCGCTTCGACGCGGAGTACTGCGTGGGGGATCTCCAGCACGACATCCACCACGATCTCGAGGACACGGAGCTGGCTCTGGGTGGCCACTCCAGGCGTGGAGCGAAGCGGTTCGCCGCCCATGCACGGCGCTTCGTTTCCCGGGCGAGGCGAGACATGAGCGCCCTCCACGAGCAGCTCAGGCGCGCCCACCCCGACATCTTCGAGCCCGCCAGGGCGGAGGCTCTCCGAGCCGTGCGCATCGCCTTCCACACCGACCGAAACGGCCTCAGGCGGGCGTTCCATGCCGAAGGGGAGCGACCTGGTGCCCCTCGGAACGAGGCCCTCGGGAGGCTCGTGGAGCTGGCCGAGAGGGACACCGAGTGCTACTCGCGTCGGCTGCTGAGCCTGCGCCAACACCACGAGCTGACGCGCATTGAGCGGATCTCCTACTACCGGCTCATGGACGCCTTGTGGCCCGGGGGCCACGCCTGAGCGCTGCTTCGGGATCCGTGGTGCTCGAGTGAGGCTTCAGTCGGAGGCCTGTGGCTCGCGCTCTCGTCCCTGGCTCCGGCGCCGCCCGCGGGGGAGGCCGCCCAGACGACGCCCGGAGATGGCAGTGAGCACGCCGTGGAGGGTGCGCACCTCCTGGGAGGTGGGCGCCGAGCGGGTGAGCAGGGTCCGCAGCGCTCTCACCATGGCCGGTCGGTTCTCGGGGACCTTGAAGAAGGCCGCGCGGTCCAGCTCTTGCTCCAGGTGCCGCATCAGGGCGGCCACCTCTCCCTTGGTGGCAGGCGCCTCCCCGGTGTGGGAGCGGACCATGGTCGGCGTGCGATCATGAGCTCGAAGCCACTCGTAGGCCATGATGAGCACAGCCTGGCCCAGGTTCAGCGAGGAGAAGGCCGGGTTTGCTGGGATCGTCACTACCCCGTCGGCCAGGGCCACGTCGTCGTTCTCCAGGCCGGCCCGCTCCGCGCCAAAAAGCAGGCCCGATGGCTCCCCTGCGGCGTATGCCTTGCAGAGCTCCCGGCCAGCGGCGGCGGGGGTCATCACCAGGTGCTCCATGTCCCGCCGCCGGGCGGTGGTGGCGAAGATGTGCCGCAGGTCTGCCACCGCCTCTGCGGTGGTGTCGAAGACCTGCGGGGGCTCCATCCTGGCGAGGGCTCCTGCGGAGGTGGCCTCGGCCTCTGGGCTGGGCCAGCCGCACCGCGGGCGCACCAGGCGCAGGTCACCCAGGCCGCAGTTGAGCATGGCTCGCGCTGCGAAGCCGATGTTCTCGCCGAGCTGAGGCGCCACGAGCACAACCGCTGGCCCCTGCGAAATCATCCGGGCTGCGCTGTTCGTGCCAGACATGTGTCCGACAATAGCCCATTGGGCGGTCTGTGTGGGGCCGCTTCGTGGGACGGCTCTGGGAGGCGGCTCTGGGAGGCGGCTCTGAGGGGCGGCTCTGGGAGGCGGCTCTGAGGGACGGCTCTGGGAGGCGCGGTCACATTAGCGTCCGAATATCTCATCTGCGTTGGCGACGATGGTCTGGCAGTCCGTGCTCGGTGGGACCCGCAGCACCTGGAAGCTGGACTCGGTCCCAGGGGTCTGATCAAACGTGGGCGTCACCTGCTCCAGCACATGCAGCTCGGCGTCGTTGCAGGGTCGCAGATCGCCTCCCTCCAGCGGCTCGATGCGGCACCCCACCACGGCCAGATCCAGGCCAAAGGTGGCCGTGCCCACGAGCAGGTCGGGGCGGGCAACGAGGCCGTCCAGGGCCACCCAGGCTCGCAGGGTGGCGTAGACCTCGTCCACCGCGAGGCCGGGAACATTCTCCGCCAGCACCGTTGCTCCCGGCTTTGCGTCCTGGTCCACGTCGAACAGGCACTGGAGGTCGTCGGGGGATGCGCAGGTCTGGCTGGTCGGGTCGTGGGGGAGCGGATCGAGGAGGCGGTCCTCCAGGCGCACCGCCATCAGCACCACCGCGGGCCCGGTCGAGAGGCCGGCACAGGTCCTGGGGGCTTCCAGGTGAAAGGTGGTCCTGCCGGGCTCCACCACCTCCAGCGTGGCCTCAGGGATCGTGAACACCGTGGGCTCGGGCTGTCCGGGGATCTCCATCTTCGGGATGAGCAGGTCGCACATCTTCAGAGTGAAGGTGCCGTCGCCGCTGGTGGGGTCGTACTCCAGGTCAGCATAGCCGATGGCGCTTCCGATGGTGTCCGTCTCCACGATTCCGGCCGCGTTCACGTGAATGTACTGCACGACCTTCACCGCAAAGCGTCCAGATGACTCTTCGGGATCCCTGGGGTCGAAGGGCATGTCGCACTGGAGCCCTCCGTCCACGTGGATCTGGGAGGTGTTTCCCTGCTGGCAGCGATCCTGCGGGCTGTCGGCGTAGCAGGCTCCAAGCAGCGCGGCCACACACGGAAGCAGCCACAGGCGTGCAGTAGGTTCCATCTTGATGGACCGATCCTGTTACGATCTCCGGGGGTTGGTTGGCGCAGTGGGCGCGGCCAGGCGAGGATAGCTCCACGGGACCGTGTTTCAGTCGGTTCAGTTTAGAGTGAATCGCCTGGGAGCACAAGCTTCCCATGCGGCCGCTGTGGCCGCGGCAGATCGGCCCGGGAGGCGTCAGAAGGGATGAAAACCGCTGGCCTGCCAGTAGTCCTCTCGGAGGAGCTCGAGCTGCTTGTGGAGAGCCTCGTAGTGCCTGGCCTCCCAGTTGGCCAGCTCCTCGAAGAAGCGCTTCACGAAGGAGAGGTTGGCGCTCTTGGCGGCCGCCCGGTAGTGCTGCTCCGCGGCCAGCTCGAGCTGTGCACCCACCGAGAGGGCCGTCATTTCAAAGTGAGCGTCGGCCATGCGGGCGCGCAGGGCATCGGAGAAGATGGGGCTCTCGCCATCCATGGGCCCTGGGGAGCCCAGCTCCAGCGTCTCGTCCAGCTCGCCCGATCTCAGCAGTGCGTCGTACTGGCTCCGCAAGAACTGCTGGTGCTGCCGCTCCTCGGCCGCGAGCTGCTCAAAGACCTGGCGGCCCTTGGGGTCGGCAGTTGTGGCGGCCGCCATGCGGTAGAAATGCTCACCCTCCACCTCGGCCAGGAAGGCATCCTTGAGGCCCTGGGCCATGCTCTGTGTGGAACTGCTCATCTAGCCCTCACGGGTCCTGCGGGGACCGCTGGCCATAGGATTGTCATTCTGGGGGCATCGTCAAGGGCAGGGCCCAAAGAGGCATCAGGTGAGGCGGCGGAGCAGGGCTCCAATGTGCTCGAAGTAGGCGGAGCCCGCCTGGACCTGTATGTCGTTGTGACCCGCCCGCGGAACCCGCAGCAGCACGCGGTCCGGGTCCAGGGCTGCCCTGTAGAGCAGCTCGGCATCGGCCACGGGGATGATCCGATCCTCCTCGGCGTGCATGATGAGCAGTGGCAAGGAGACCGAGGCCATCTTCTCCAGGTTGCGTGGACCCCAGCTCTCGGTCACGCCGTAGCGCGCAGCACAGACTCCACACAGCTCCAGCAGGGGCACCACCCGGGCGAAGCCGCTCTCGACGATGAGTGCGTCCAGGTCACTTGCTCGGCTGGAGGCCAGCTAGATGGCCGGAGCAGAGCCCAGGGATCGGCCCATCACCAGCAGCGGCCCATGCCGGCCCTGCTCCTCCCTGAGCGAGAGCACCTCGTCCAGGGTGCGGTGAGCGTCCGTGAGGAACGTGTCCACGGAGGGTGCGCCGGTTGATGGGCCGTAGCCACGGTACTCTGCTGCCCAAAGGGAGGCAGGGAGGGCCTGAAAGGCGGCGGCTCCCATGTCGTAGTCCCGGGCGGTCTCGCCGTTCCCGTGAAAGAAGAGGATGTCCGGAGCAGAGGGATCCGCCGGGAAGACCCGGAGCCGCAACCGTATGGTCTGCTCCACCTCCACGAAGTGGTCCCATGCGCCCGCAGCCGACGGCCCAAAGGGCAGGTCGGGGCGGGGAAAGAACATCGCCGATGCGATCGCCGCCTCTGTGTTCATGGAGAGAACATACCACCACGCGCGGGATCATCCATCCCCATTCGCAGGATCCTCGTTGTCGATCAACGAGGCCACCCTCGAGCCCTTCGCGGTCTTGCTCCTCCGAGGTGTCGTGACGCGATCTTGGTGAGCCTTCGAGGCCGCCCTGCGTTACTCCGGCGAGGGGGTCCAGTTGCGCCTTCGCGCCCTCATCGAGATCGGCTCCCGGGTGTCCATGCTGCTGATGTCCCTGGTGCCGCCCATGACCGCGCTGTCTGGGCCCTGGGCTGGTGGCGGCGGGTGGGGCCAGTTTTGATGCAATACTGACAGGCTATGCCGATTTCCCCATGCTTTCAAGTTCTCCCCATGGCACGCACCAGGGGCCAAGGCACACGCTGCTTGTTGGCACGTACGGCCGTCTGGCGGTGCCACGAGCGCCAGGGAGTGCCCCATTATCTTTCTAAAGGCGGAAAAGTGCGCTCCCCGACGTTGGCGGTCTAGCCGAGGCGCGGGCCAGCGCCCCACGCCAGGTGCTTCGGCTTGTCGGTTCTCCGGGCAGAGTGGATGAAGATCGCACTCCACGATTCACTGCCGAAATACACAGTGGATCCCAACTGCGCGAAATCCCGGTAAGCTAGGTTCGGGCGAAAGGTCTCTCCGGGGATCTGCACCCTGCTCGCCGATGCAGGTGACCGGAGCCTGAGTTGGTGCTACCTTTGCGGTTCGTGGCGTCCTTGGTATCTGTGGAGAGGAGAAGCCGATGACAAGATCGCAAGTGGTGAGTACTTGGCGAAGGCGCTGGATAGCTGGTCTTTCCGTGGCCGCTGGGTTGCTGCTAGCCCAGGGGTCCATGGCCCTGGGCGCGCCCGCCGGAGATGAGAACCCCCTTGGGGGCCAACCAGCCGCAACATCTGCGCCTGCCGCGCCCACACCTGCCCCAGCGAGGACCGCGCCGTCGCGCCCATCGGCGAGCGCGGCCGCTCCGGCCGCCGCAGCGGCCAAGGGCGGGATGAAGGCGAAGGGGTTGGTGTTTCAGTTCAAGCTGGGGGGGAACCTCTACACGGCCATGGGCGTGGGAGGCTTCGACTCCGGGTGGTTCAACGGCGGCTTCATGGTGGGGTACAAGCTGAACCGGCTGGTCTTTGGTCTGGGCCTTGAGCTCACTTACGGCGATCACCGCTACAAGACCATGTCTGTAGGCGGGCTGACAGACGCGGTGGACACGGTCTCTCTCATGCTGTTTTCGCCCACGGTGGAGTACTACCTGCTGGTGTCCAGCCCGCTGGCGCTCTACCTGTCGGTGGGATTTCACGTTGGGTTCCTCAACGCACACTCGGATCCTGGGGAGGACAGCACCGATCCGGCGCTGGGCTTTCAGACCGGGGTGGGCATGCGCTTCTTTTTGCACCCGCGCTTTGCCATCGGTGTCGAGGGTGGCCTGCGCGGCGCGTGGATCCTCGTGGAGAACGACGACAACACAGACGACGATGACGAGTCCCTTGGGACCATGTCCATCTATGGAGCGGTGGTCCTGACCGCCATCTGGTAGGCGTAGGTCCCCTTCGCTCCCTTTGCCGCCCCTCCCTCTCGGTGCCCTGGAGCCACTCGTGCGTCTGGGCTGCCGCGTTGGCTGAGCTTGACACCAAGCTTTGGATGAAAGATCATGTGTCGGTGCATCCGGATGATCCTACGCGGGGCGATCCCATGGCGCCCGCCGGGCTGGCCGATGTTGAGGAGGGGCCAGGGCAAGGGGCTCGTGCTG
>JAJRWW010000492.1 GCA_024276595.1 Myxococcota bacterium | reverse complement strand
CGGTGCTTCCAGCGGCGGTGCTTCCAGCGACTCCTCCAAAGCGGGCTGCGCCAGTGTCCCCTCCGCCACTTGGGCCGCCTCCACCTGCCACCGTGCCAACGATTGAACGCGGGCCCCTGGCCGTGCCAACGCCCACCACGAAACCTGAGCAGCGCATGTCCGGTCAAGAAGGCAGCGCCCACCATGAGCCCGGCAAAGCCAGCCGGCGGCGCAGAGACCTTCACCTCGGGCACGGGGATTCCGATGGAGTGATAGTGAGCCCTGAGGAGCTTGACCCGCGGGTGGTCCTTCTTGTACCAGGCCGGGTGTGGACCCACGAACCAGTAGACGTGGCCCTTGAGCTTGAAGGGCAGGTCCGCGGGTGGCTTGTACCAGTGGTCGTGGGGTCCGGTGATATAGCAGTAGTGGCGTCCCGCGCGATAGCCCTTCACCCAAAAAGCGGGGTGGTGGCCGTAGTAGGCGTAGTGGGGAGCCTCTATCTCGAACTCCACGGGGTCTCCCACAAAGCTGTACGCCTTGGCGGAGCGTGCATAAAGCAGCGGCTTGGATGGAGAGTAGCTGTGGACGTGGGGGCCGGGAATGTAGCACATCCCCTTCAAGACAGCCTTGCTGATGGGGTGCGGTCCAGAGTACCACACCTGTCGCGCGGCCGCGTCGGGCGTCCAGGCTGTGAGAAGCACGCCCAGGACGGCTCCAGTCACTGCGATTCGCATGGAGACACCTCTCGAATGGCTGTTGATCCGCCGCGCAGATGATAGCAGTTTTGGGGTCTGGGCCCAAGGGCACGTTTCCACAGGCGACTCCAGAAGGGCCGCGGAGCCCGAGAGCCCCCCGCCCTCGGACTGATGCTCCGCCTCGCTAAAGCGCGGCGAGGCGCTGGCAGATCCGCTTGATGGCGCCGTCGAGCGCCTGTCGCTCCAGGAAGCGATACAGGTTCTCCAGGTGGGTACGGCTCATTCGGCCGCCCTTTATTTGCTGCGTGGACTTGGCCTCGGTGTCCGAGATGAGCTTCACCGCTTTGCTGGGGTAGCGTGTCACCACGGCCTTGGCGCGGGCGATTACCGTCACGGTGCGGCCGCGTCTCCGGCGGCGGATCCTGGTTACGGTCATGGTGACGGCCACCGCCGGGATGCGACGACGCTTGATCCAGCGCCTTGGTGGCTCTACGCCGGGCCTGGCCACCTCGAAGCTGGAGTGCTCGTTGAGCTGAAGCCTGAGTGCTCGCTCAGTGAACCTGGCCACCCGCCTTGACACGCGCCGTCCACGGCGCCTTGGGGACTTGACCACGACGAACAGCCTCGCCTTGGGCTTGTACTTGATCTGGTATCCCTTGCCCCCGCTGATGGAGGACTGAGCGTACAGACGCTCGATGGCCTGGCGGATCTTGCGACGCACGAAGGAGTTGCTGTCATTTCGGTGCCTCTTGAGGGTTGGAAGGGCGGTTGGGTTGCCGATCCTGCCCAGGGCGACCGCGCAGAATGCGCGCACGAGGTAGTGGGGGTCGCGGTTGACACACCTGATGAGGGGCTTGACGGTCTTGGGATCTCGCAGGCGCGACAGGTAGATCGCCGCCTGGAGACGAACCTTGTAGCTGGGAGACCGCAGCAGCTTGCTCACCGCCGTGGGCCTGCGGCCCAGGGCGGAAGGCGCGCCCAGCAGCGTGAGGGCCCCGAGGAGGAGCAGGGCCAGAAGGCGGCCACGCCGTCTGGGCCTCTCATAACGTTCTGGAAGGCTGTGTTCTGCCTTGATGTGCCTGGAGCCTGCTTCCACGGGTATCCATTGTGCGGTCTTGGCGCCGCCACTGTCAACGCGTACCTTTGGCTTGGACGGTTCGCATCCGCCGTGATTCTACCGGGTGCCGGCATCTGTGACGACAGGGCCAACCATGGCCGTCGACGCGAGAGCGAGCTACTCGTCGAAAGGTTCTGGGAGCCGGGATGCGAAGATGAGCTCATCCTACTCGGGCTCGTCATCTGGGCCCACGGGGGGGGCTCCCTTGAGGGTCGGATCGTCCGGTCCCAGCTCTATCTCCACGTCGTCATCCAGGTCTAGCGGAGGGTCCTCCACGAGGATATCGTCTGGGTCCACGTCCTCTGCGTCCAGGTCGAAGAGATCCGTCATGTAGTGGCCCAGGGGGGCTGGCCCCGTGGACCAGCCCAGCTCCCCCATGAGGTCTCTGAGATCCTCCAGGAGCTCCTGGGCATCTTCGTATCGATTCTCCGGGCGTCTCTCCAGCAGGCGCATCACCACCACCTCCAGCTCGAAGGGGTAGTCCTCCACGAACAGGGACGGAGGCGGTACGGGCTGGCTCAGGATCTTTCTTGCCACCGTCCTGTCGTCCCCGACGAAGAGGCGCTTGCCCACCGTGATCTCGTGCAGGCAGACCCCCAGGGAGAAGAGGTCCGAGCGAGGGTCGGGCGGGCAGCCTTCGATAAGCTCTGGAGCCATGTAGCCCAGCTTGCCCATGAGGACCCCGGTGTCGTCGTGGAGCTGGGTCTGCGCCTTTGCGATGCCGAAGTCCACGAGCTTGCAGATGCCGCCATAGGTCACCAATATGTTGCTGGGGCTGATGTCGCGGTGGATTATCCGCATGGGCAGCCCGTCCTTGTCGCGGAAGGTGTGGGCAAAGTGGAGCCCCTCGGCCACCTGGCAAACGATCTCGGCAGCGATCTGTGGTGGTACCAGCGTGCCGCGACGAATCTCCCGCCTGGCAATGTCAGCCAGGTCGGGGCCGTGGATATACTCCATGGCGATGTAGTAGGTCGTGTAGGCTCTTCCGATGTCGTAGATGTGGACGATGTTCGGGTGGTTCAGGTTGGCTGCGATGCGGGCCTCGTCCAACAAGAGGGTCACGTACTGCTGGTTGTCGGCCAGCTTCTGGTGAATTCGTTTTATCACCAGCTCCTTTTGGAAGCCGCCGATGCCTATCTGGCGCGCCAGGTAGATCTCTGCCATCCCGCCCTCGGCCAGCTTCTTCAGGAGGACATATTTCTGACTGAACACGTCGTCGGCCATGGACCCAGTGCTTCTGCCCTTGTCGAGCCACATAGAAAGCAGCCCATTGGCCACTCATCTGCAAAGAATAGTATTTCTCTGGGGCCGCAGATCAAGCCGAAAGGGATTTGCTCGTTCCTTCGCGGCCCCTGGAGAGTCGCCAGCCTGGGCTGAAGCCGGAGCCGGAGCCGGAGCCGGAGCTCGCAGGAACTACTCGATCTGGGCTGCCAGTCGAGCCACGTCCGAGCTCTTGCCGAACACGACGATCCTGTCCCCGGGCTCCAGGGATATGTCTGGAGAGGGGAATGTGTAGCGATCCTCATCTTTTGCGTCGGCACGCTCGATGAGGATGATCTGCACGGACCACTGCTGGCGCATGCGCAGGGTGCGAAGTGGCTTGTTGTGCAGGTGGACCGGAGTCTCCATCTCGGCGAGCTGGTACCCCCCGACAGTCTCCCAGGTCCTCATGCGCGTGGCGTCGCCCAGGCGGGAGGAGAGGGAGCCCGCCAGGTCCACCTTGAGGATCTCCTTGTTGTAGGCGTTTATCACGTCGTGGCGTCGGATGGTGCCCACCGGGACCATGGAGCTTCCAGCCGGGAGCACCGGAAGCTCCTCGAAGCTGCGCTTTCCAAACTGGCGCATGGCGCTGTCCAGGGTGTCGTTCTCACGCACATAGAACACCGGGCTGATCCCAATGTCCTCGGCGATCACCACCTCCGAGAGGGCGGAGTGGTATGGGAGGGAGCGTCGCAGCTCGTCCACGCTGATGACGCTCAGCAGGCGGCCCTCATCGTCCACCACTAAGAACTCGTAGTGAGGGGAGCCCACCATGCGCTCCACCAGCTCGTCCAGCTTGGCCGTGCGCCGAACCGTCTCCACATCGGGGCGCATGACGTCGGACACGGTGAGCTGGCGCAGGACGTTTATCTCCTGGCCTGCCCGCAGATCGATGCCGCGGCGGGAGAGCTTGATGGTGTAGATGGACTCTCGTAGCAGCAGCCGCGCCACCAGGTGCCCGAGGATGCAGGAGAGCATGAGTGGCAGTATCACCCGGTAGTCTCCCGTGAGCTCGAAGATGACCAGGATCGCGGTGACCGGCGCGTGTGTCGTGGCGGCCACCATGGCACCCATCCCGACGACGGCGTAGGCGCCAGGGGAGGCCATTGACCAGGGGGCCACCCATTGCGCCACCGAGCCCACGACCCCTCCCAGGGCCGCCCCCATAAACAGCGAGGGAGAGAAGATCCCACCCGAGCCTCCAGAGCCGAGGGTGAGGCTGGTGGTGAGGATCTTCACCACCATGATGGTGATCAGGAGCCCCAGGACCACGTCCACCCGCAGGATCTTGGTGACGGTGTCGTAGCCCACCCCGCTTATCTGGGGGAGCCAGATGGCGATGGCGCCCACTCCGAGCCCGCCCAGAAGCGGCTGAGCCCATTCTGGCACCATGGTGAGACGTTCGAACCCGTCCTCGAACAGGTCCAGCAGCTTCACGAAGGCCACGGCCACCACGGCGGCCAGGAGGCCCAGCAGCACGTAGGTGATTATCTCGGCGGGGCTGACCATGGAGTAGGCCGGGATCTTGACGAAGGCCGGCTCGTCTCCAGCGATGGAACGAGTGACCACGGTGGCAGCGACGGAGCTGATGACGACCGGACCGAAGCTCCCCACGGAGAAGCCGCCCAGGATTATCTCT
>JAJRWW010000491.1 GCA_024276595.1 Myxococcota bacterium | reverse complement strand
TCAGTTCGACAACTACGCGCTGGCGTACATGTGGTGGATCTACCTCGCCTCCAGGGCCGGGGGCCTGGGGGCCATTGGCCAGTTATTCAACCTGCCCGATGGCAACCCGACCACTGTGGAGGGCTGGATCGGCCAGGAGCTGGGCGGCGACTTCTCCTCTGCGCAGCGGGACTTCATGCTCGCCACCTGGATAAAGGCCGCCTCGGGACCGTACGGATACGAAGGGCTCCTGGATCTCTCTGCCCAGCCGGATCCGAGCACCGTCTCCGCCGGGACGACCTCATTGAGCTTGCCCCCATTTGGCGCTGCCTTCTTCCGCCTGGCCTCTTCCAGCGTCGACTACCCTGGGACCCAGGGCGCGGACGTGCTGTACGTGGGGATAGACGGCGCGTCCACCGTTGACGCCACGGCCCCCTTCCAGGTGGACGGAGGCGCGCTGCTGGTGCTAAACACCAGTGAGAGCCTCACGCCCACCGAGACCCAGCCGAGCGGCCCGGACATCCCCGCCCTGCTGCCGCCCCCCGTCCCCGGGGGGGCGCTCCCGGCCCGCTTCATGGACCCGCCCCCAGTGACCCCCGAGCGGATCACCGCCCTCCGCGCCTGGCGCCGGGCTACCCTGGCCCGCATGGCCCGACAGGGCTGGCCCGTCCCCTCCCGGTAGGTCTGTCAGCCCGTCTCAACGCTCCATCAGCCCTCGGGGCCTCCCACCTCCAGGGGCTCGTCCAAAATGGGGGTGGCGCTCCGCATGGTCTTCTGAAAGACTGGGGCCGACCAGGTGGGGGCGCCGACAGGAGCCACCGCTGGCATCAGGGAGCCACTGTTGGCCGAGGCTGGCCGAGGCTGGCCGAGGCTGGCCGAGGCTCGCCGACGTTGGCCGAGCGCGAAAGGGACGACTACCCCAACATGAGCAAGAAGCACCGACTCTCTCCCAAGCAGCTCACGAGGCGGATCCCCGCCGCCTGGATCCCATGGACCACAACGGATGCGCTCGCGCACACCACCACCGTGGTGGGGCAGGAGCGCGCCATGCGGGCGGTGGACGTGGGCCTGAGGATTGCCGCCCGAGGCTTCAACATCTTCGTGGCTGGCGAGCCCGGATCGGGCAAGACATCCATTCTCAAGCGCCTCCTGGATGAGCGGGCCGCCGAGGAGCGGGTGTCGAAGGACCTGGTGTACGTCACCAACTTCAGGCACAAGGACCGGCCCCAGCCGCTGTTTCTGCCCGCCGGCAAGGGCTGGGCCCTTGCCAAGGACATGCGGGGGCTCGTGGAGGAGCTCAAGTCCATGATCCCTCGGGTGCTGTCCGAGGGAGCCTTTGGGGTCACCCGCGCGAGGATCATCTCGGAGTTCCGCGCCGAGGTGGATGCGCTGGACGTCCAGACCAAGGAGGTGGCTGCCAGGCTTCACGTGCGCATCGAGGAGGATGAGGAGGGGGTCCAGGTGACGCCGCTGCTGAAAGGCGAGCCCATCGACGCCGAGATCTTTCGGGGCCTCTCGACCAGGAAGCGGAATCTGATCCAGAAGAACATGCTGGCCTTCCAGGAGCACATGGACAAGGCCGCTCACAGCAAGAGGCAGCTCGAGCGACACCACAACCGGCGCCTCCAGGCGGCCGAGGTGCAGGCCATCAAGCCGGTCGTGGAGGGGCTGGTGGGCGAGGTGGCGAGCTGGTACCAGGACGCGGGGGAGGCGGTGGCCCGATACCTGGCGGATGTGACCAAGCACATCCTGGCCAACCACCGCTGCTTCCTGGAGGGAGAGGATGCCGAGGAGGGGGACGGGGAGGAGTCCGTCTCCGAGACCCTGGGCCTGTACCAGGTGAACGTGCTGGTGGACCGCAGCGATGAGGAGGGTGCGCCGGTTGTGCTGGAGCGAGTCCCCACCCCGGCCAACCTCTGCGGTTGCTTCGAGTATCGGAGCGCCCAGGGGGGGCTGTCCACGGATCACACCCTCATCCGTGGTGGCGCTCTCCACCAGGCCAACGGCGGCTACCTGCTGCTGCAGCTCAGCGACCTGCTCTCCCAGGAGGGCGCATGGGAGAGCCTCAAGGGAGCGCTGCGCCACCGAGAGGTACGCATCGACAGCAGCGTGGGCCCGGCCGAGGGGCGGCCGCGCATCGCGGGCGCCATGAAGCCCCAGACCGTGCCCCTGGACGTGAAGGTGGTGCTGATAGGCCCGCCGGAGTACTACTACCTGCTCAAGATGGAGGACGAGGGCTTCAGCCGTCTGTTCAAGGTGAAGGCGGAGTTCGAGGCATCCATGCCCCGCACCAGGGAGAACGTGACCCGCATGGCGGAGTTCCTGGGCCGGGTGTGTCGCGAGGAGGGGATGCTGCCGCTCCACCGCACGGGCCTTGCCAGGCTGGTGGAGCACTCCAGCCGGGTGGTGGAGCACAAGGAGCGCCTCTCCACGCGCTGGGCTCCCCTTCTGGACATCATGGCGGAGGCCAACTTCTTTGCCCGCAAGCTCCGGGCACGAGCCATCCGCGGCAAGGACGTGGACCACGCGCTGGCGGAGATAGAGCACCGGCACGGCGCGCCCGCCGACGAGGTGGGCCGGCAGATCCGGGAGGGCACGGTGCTGCTGCGCACCAGGGGGGCGGTCGTGGGCCAGATCAATGGGATCGCCCTGTACGACCTGGCTGGCCACGCCTTCGGCATCCCGGTGCGCATCACCGCGCGCATCTACGCCGGCCGGAGGGGGGTGGTCAACATCGACCGTGAGGTGGAGCTCTCCGGTGCCATCCACGACAAGGGGGCTCTCATTCTCGTGGGCTACCTCGGGGGCTGCTTCGCCCAGGAGCAGACCCTGGGCCTGAACGCATCCATCACCTTCGAGCAGTCCTACGACGAGATCGACGGGGACTCCGCCTCCAGTGCCGAGCTCTATGCCATGCTCTCGGCCCTCTCGGGGGTGCCCATCCGCCAGGGGATCGCTGTCACCGGCTCGGTCAATCAGCTCGGTGAGGTGCAGCCAATAGGCGGGGTCAACGAGAAGATCGAGGGGATCTTCAGGGTCTGCAAGAGCCGCGGCCTCACCGGCGATCAGGGGGTCATGATCCCCCACTCGAACGTGAAGAACCTGATGCTCAGCGCAGAGGTGGTCGCTGCCGTCCGGCGAGGGGACTTCAATGTCTACGCCGTGCGCCCCATCTCGGAGGGCATCGAGGTGCTCACGGGGAGCGTCGCGGGCCGGCGATCCAAGGCCGGGGCGTGGACCGATGGTAGCGTGAACGCCAGGGTTCAGGAGCGGTTGCGCAAGCTCCGGGACGCCTTGCGGGACGATGGAGTTTTGGTCCGACCGGAGCAGGACCTGTAGTGCCCCGTCGGAGGCGGCGGGAGGACGAGGTCAAGCGTAAGAAAAAGAGGCTTCATGGGTGCAAGGATGTGCGTGGCAGTCAACCCGAACCTGGTGGCGATGGAGTATGCGGTGCGGGGGCCAATCCCCATGCGGGCGGCAGAGCTGGAGGCGGCGGGCAGAAGGACCATCCCCTGCAATATCGGAAATCCCCAGGCCCTCGGCCAGGCGCCCATCTCGTTCTACCGGCAGGTCATCTCGCTCTTGGAGGATCCCGGTCGGCTGGGCCGGGAGCGGCGGCTTCGTGCCACCTCCGGGGTCGCCCCAGGGGATCTGGTGGACGAGTATGTGCTGGATGTGGCGGAGGGGATGCTGGCGCGCATGCGCACGGGCATGGGAGCCTACACCGAGTCCAAGGGGCCGCGGTTCATCCGGGAGGCGGTGGCGGCCTACATTGATCGCAGGGACGCCCTTGGTCCGGGAGCGGTCCCCCTGGCGGACCCGGAGATGATTTTTTTGACCAACGGCGCCAGCGAGGGCGCCATGTTCGTGCTGGAGATCCTCATCGGTGGCCCCGACGACGGGGTCATGATCCCAATCCCCCAGTATCCACTGTACTCGGCGGCCATCAGGCGGTGTGGTGGAGCCCAGGTGGACTACCACCCGGACGAGGAGCGAGGCTGGGCACTGGAGCGGCATGTGCTGGAGGCCTCCTACGCCGAGGCGTCTGCCAGAGGTGTGAAGGTGAAGGCCATCGTGGTCATCAACCCGGGCAATCCAACGGGCGCCATCCTGGACCTGGCTTCCATCACGGATGTCATCGACTTTGCCGAGGCTCACGGCCTGGTGATAATCGCGGACGAGGTGTACCAGCACAACGTCTACGGGGGCGAGTTCATCTCCTTTGCGCGGGTGCTGGCCGAGCGGCCAGTGGGGCTCTTTTCCCTGCACTCCACGTCCAAGGGGTTCTACGGGGAGTGCGGTCACCGGGGCGGGTACCTGGAGGTGCGCAACCCTCCGCAGATAGAGGGACACGAGCTGAGCTTCGTGGACGTGCTGCTCAAGAGGGCCTCCGTGAGCCTCTGTCCCAACACCGTGGGGCAAGCGATGACCTATCTCATGGTGGCCGAGCCGAGGGAGGGGAGCTCTCCCTGGGCGCGCTTCGTGGCCGAGCGTGATGCGGTGCTGGCGGCGCTCTTCGAGAAGGCCACCATGATCAGGGAGGCCTTCGGGCAGATGCGCGGGGTGGAGTGCTTTGGCCCGGTGGGCGCCATGTACCTCTTTCCGCGCCTGTCGGGTCTCCCCGAGGGCACCACCGACTTTGACTACTGCATGGCGCTGCTGGAGGAGACCGGCCTGTGCACGGTCAACGGATCTGGTTTTCACCAGGCCCCGGGTACGTCACACCTGCGGATCGCATTTCTGCCGCCGAAGGAGCTGCTGGCCGAGGTGCTCCCCCGCTGGATAGCCTTCCACAACCGCTACGTGGGTTGACGACCGAGGGCGACGTTTCTGCTACAGTGTGCCTGATGCAGTTGGCCCTCGAGCTACAGTACCTCTCCGCCGCCGACCTCCGGGGGCATCTGCACGAGCACCAGCTTCGGGGCGCCTTGCTGGTTCCGCTTGGGGAGCTCCCCGCGGACCTGGAGCAGTACGCCCCCGTGAGGCTGGAGATGGAGGTGGGGGAGCAGCGCTGCACCGTGGACGCGGAGCTGCTCCAGGTGCTCCCCGGGGCCGGGATGGTGGTCAGGCTCGTGGAGGCCGAGGAGGCCCAGGAGCTGGTGGCGGGTGCACCCATTGCGGACCCGGCGGAGCCGCCGCGGGTGCGGATCATTTCACCCACTGCTGCGCCGTCGGGCCCAGACCCGCCGGGCCCAGACCCGCCGGGCCCAGACCCTGCTGGGATCACCGAGCCCGATGCTGGAGCCCAACCACCGGGTGCTGGTAATGTCTCCCAGGCCAGGGACGATCAGCCCAGGCTGGGCCCCCGCATCGCCGGCTCCTCGCCCGTGTCCTGGTCCTTTGAGCAGCTAGTGGCCGCCTGGGACCAGCTCACGGTCGCCGAGAGGGTCCGGGTGGCCCGGCACGGCAAGCGTCCGGCGAGGATGAT
>JAJRWW010000490.1 GCA_024276595.1 Myxococcota bacterium | reverse complement strand
TCGAGCTGGCGGACGGCGGCACCCTGTTTCTGGACGAGGTGGGAGACATCCCGCCCTCCCTTCAGGTCAAGCTCCTGCGGGTGCTCCAGGAGAAGAGCTTCGAGCGCGTGGGGGGAGAGCGCAGCGTGTCCGTGGACGCGCGGATCATCGCCGCCACCAACCGCTCCCTGCAGCGGGAGGTGGAGGAGGGCCGCTTCCGTGAGGACCTCTACTACCGGCTGATGATGATCCCCATCACCCTCCCGCCCCTGCGGGAGCGCGCCGAGGACATCCCGTTGCTGGCCGAGCACTTCATCCAAAAGCACGCCCCGAGCACAAACCCCAGGGTCCACTCCCTCAAGGACGAGGCCCTGGGCCGGCTCATGGCCTACCACTGGCCGGGCAACGTGCGGGAGCTGGAGAACGCCGTCGCCCAGGCCCTCGTGTTCGCCGAGACGGACAACATAGATCTGTCGGCTCTCCCGGCGGTCATCAGGGGAGAGCCCCAGGGGGATCAGCTCTGTGTGCCCAGGGGCAAGCTGCCGCTCCCGGAGATCCTGGACGAGCTGGAGCGGCAGCTCATTCTCAAGGCCTTCAAGCGAGCCAAGGGGGTCAAGACCGAGACCGCCCGTCTGCTGGGCATCAAGACGTCCGCCCTCTACTACAAGCTGGACAAGTACTCCATTTCGTAGGCCCAACGACATCTTGCACCAGTCGGTTCGGGCGCCCTCTTCGGAAAACCGGGACGCAGCTCACCGCGCCATGCTCAGATATCTGAGAGCCTGCGAGGGATCTGCCAATGATCTTCTCAGACCCCGTTGGCCCTGCTTTTGCATCACTCGACCACCGAGGCTTCACTGGAAGATGTTTCGCCTGGTACACATGCTCGCCCTCCCCTTGGCCCTGCTCTGGCCCTGGGCAGCCGCTGCCGCGCCCCGCTCCGCCGCGACGCCGACCTCCACCGCTCGCACGGCCATGGTCCGGCTGGACCGAGCCTTTGCCAGGCTGCTCGAGATCTCTGGCCAGCGCCGGAGGCTCCTGCGCCGCCACGCCCGATTCCAGGCCACCATCAGGGCCACCCGGCGGCTGGCGGCAGGACCTGCGAGGGACTTCAAGCTGCGGCGGCTCCTCGCGGGCTCCCGCGCTGTGGCGGGCCGGCTCTCCGCCCTGGACAGGCGTCGCGCCGCCGCTCTGAGGGAGCTCCACCGGGCCAGGAACCAGCTCCTGCGGAGCATCCAGAGCCTGCGACGAGCTCAGGCCGCGCTGGCCCGCTTGGCCCTCGCCAGGACCGCCAAGAGGGCCGCCACCACCCCGGCGGTGCTGCGAATAGCCAGGGTGCGCCTGAAGCCTTTGGACGGACCCCGGGAGATCCTGGAGAAGGCGGATCTGCTCGCCGACTCCGAGGAGAAGATCCGCAAGCGCCTGGAGAAGTTGGACCGCGCCATCGCCCGGCTCGCCGGACGGCAGGAGCTGCGCAGGATCGCCAGAAGGGTGGACCGCTACGGGAATCTTTTTGGCGAGGACACCAGCCGCAGGCGGATCACGAGGATCCGACCCTCCAGGCCGACGGTCTCCGACGACGGAGAGCTGTCCGCTCCAGCGGGGACCCAGAGCTCCTCAGGCCTGGACGCGGGCTACGCAGCGGATCCGGGCGGCTCGGACGGGGACCTCTCCCACGGTGCCAGCTCCTCCACCTACGCGGTGGTCCTCAAGGAGCTGCTCACACCCTCCACCGTGGCCGCCCTGCGCAAGGCTGGCACATCCGGAGATCCCGGCGCTCGCCTGGCGGCCTTGAAGAGGGCGAGGGAGGAGCTCAGGCGCACCATGGCTCGCCTGCGCAGCCGCGCCGACCGCTATCGGGCCAGGGCCAGGAACCTCGCTCGCCAGCAGCACCGCCGCCACTGAGCCCCTGGTGGCGACGGCCCCTCTGAGGCGGCCATAGCTCGGCCGCAGCTCGGCCGCGTCCCCTTTCGGGGGCCCTTGCTGTGCTATTGTTCGCGCGTGAACCTGGTGAGCTCATGTGTCCTTCTGGCGGTGTTGGCCAGCGCTCCTTCCAGCCCTCGCAGGCTCCGCTGGGTGCTGGACGCCACCCTCGGCGTGGAGCTCGACAGCAACGCCACCCGCCTGGACGCAGAGGCCGCCTCCGGCGACCCGGTGCGGGCGGCGCTCATGCGAGGTCATGCCCGCGCCCGGCTTCGCTACCGACCACTCTCCGACCTGGCCATGGGTGCCACCTACGATCTGGCGGGGAAGGTGTTCTTCACAGAGGCTGCGCGGGGCCAGGACACGCTCATCCACCGGCTCACGGCGGGAGCGAGCGTGCGGCTGGGAGATGGGCTCGCCCTCCGCCTGGGCGGCCTGTACCACGAGGGCTTCCAGCGGGCAGTCGGCCCGGGCTCCTCTGCTGGGGCCGGCCTCTTTGCCTTCAGGCTGCTCGACGGCCGCTCCACCCTGGCCCTCCTCCCAGCCCCTTGGCTGGTTGGCGCAGTTGGCCTGGGCGTCCGCAGCTTCAAGTACAAGCCCGACAGGGCCCTGAGCTTCGACGCCCTGCTGGCCACCGTCCTTGTGGACATCCACCGCACCCTGGGCAAGGGCAAGGGAGAGTCGGAGCTGGACCTCGGCCTGGCCTACTCCCTGTCCAGGCGCCGCTTCTCGGACGAGCCCGAGCTCTTGTGCCCCTCGCATGTCCCCGGCTGCGAGCTGCCCGATGGGTCCCCCTCAAAGCAGGCGGTCACCTTTCCGCTTCCCGGCGCCCACCGCCAGGACATGGTGCACCGCCTCTCGGTGCAGCTCACCTGGGTGCGCCGAGTGCTCGTATCTGGCGCCTACGAGTACACCCGCAGCCTCTCGGGCAGCTTCGGCTTTGGCTACCAGCGCCACGAGCTGCGGGCCAAGGTGGTGGCGCCGCTTTTTTGGGAGATCTACGGCACGGCTCAGCTACGTGCGAGGCTCGTGCTTTTCGAAACCAACACCGTGCTGCTGGACGACCCCGGCTTCGAGGAGGAGAACCTGAGCCATCTCCTCGTGCAGCTCGAGCGAAGGCTGGTGGGGAGCTTCAGCCTCGTGCTTCGATATACCCTCTTTCTGGGCGACCTCATCTCGCCGCGACTGTCGAGCCTCCGCCACCTGGTCTTTGTCGGCTGCGCCTTACGCAAGAGGAGCCCCTGACTCCCCCGCCAGGCCATGGCTTATTGTGCAGCCGCAGGGGGGGCTGTGCTATACACTGGGCCCATGGGCAAAGAGTCCTCGAATAGCTCCCAGGACATGGATCTCTTGGAGGCAGTGATCCGCCGGGACCCTGGCGCCTGGCAGGCCTTCTTCAAGGCCCACGAGCGACTGATCCTGGCCTGCCTGCGCCGGGTCTACAACCGCTACCACGTGCCCCTGGGCCAGGAGCAGATGGAGGACCTGGTGGGCATGGTCTGCCTGGACCTGGTCAGGGACGACTACAAGAAGCTGCGCAAGTACGACCCTGAGCGGGGCTACCGACTCTCGTCCTGGATCGGCCTCATTGCCACAAACATCGCCCACGACGCCCTGCGGCGGAGGGGACCTCCCACCAGCTCAACCGACGACGACGAGAGCCCCCTGGCCGAGCTAAGGTCCACCTGGCCGGACCCCCTGGAGGTGCTCTCCCACAAGGAGCGGGTGGAGATCCTGGCGGAGGCGGTGCGCCACCTGTCGGCCGTGGACCAGCAGTTTGTCCGCCTCTACTACGGGGAGCAGCGAACCCCTGATGAGATCGCCAGGCTCAGCGGGGTCTCTGTCAACACCGTCTACAGCCGAAAGAACAAGGTGAGAGGCAAGCTGATCAAGATCGTCCGCTCCCTCACCCGACCAGACCTTTCGAGCCAGCGCTGATCCGCCGGGGAAGGTTGGGAGAGACGCAGCGTACAAACGGACAGTGAAAGCCATGACAGAGCGTGACGACATGCTGGACCTCGCGCTGCGCGAGGCCTGCCTCCTGAACCAGCGAGCTCCCGAGCTCCCAGAGCCCCAACCCGGCGATCCAGAGGACGAGGCTCTGCTCCTCGTGCTGGAGGGGAGCGCCTCGGAGACCGAGCTGGCTCCCATGCGGGAGGCGGTGGAGCGCTCCTGCTGGGCTCGGGAGCGTCTGGCCAGCCTGCGCGAAGCCATGGAGGAGAGCCTCTCCCCTTCGGAGCAGCTCCACCGGACGCAAGATCCTCCCTCGCAACCCAGGCTCCGCATCTCCTTCGCCTGGGCCAGGGGCTGCCTGCAGTATCTCTGGGGTACCCTGGAGCCCAGAACCGTGGCGGCCGTGCCGGTGGCCACCCGCAGCGGCATCTTCAGGCGACCCACGGAGGAGACATCTTTCTTCGACTTCGCCCATCTGCTGGGCGACATCCAGATGGTGATCCAGGTAGAGCGAGCCAACGAGGACCGACTGGACGTTCAGCTCACCTTCAACGGCGAGAGAGATCGCATTCGCCGCCTCCGGGTCACCCTGGCGAATCGCGAAGGGACCCTCCTGGACTCCCAGCCGGTGGAGCACGGCAGGACCCGCTTCACCGCCCTGGAGCCCCTTCCCCACGACCTGCTCATCACCACCGCCCAGCGGGAGCTGGGGCGCGTCCGGCTGGACGTCCTCCCCGGCTGAGCCCCC
>JAJRWW010000489.1 GCA_024276595.1 Myxococcota bacterium | reverse complement strand
CAACCTCTTCGAGGAGGTGGCCGACTCGACCATCGCCTTTGCCAACAGCTTCGGTGAGCGGGATGAGGAGGTCGACCCATGGGAGGTGGCAGCCGGCCTGCTGGCTGGCGCGGTCCAGTTCTGGCTCTTCGCGCACCAGCCCTGTGAGAAGCCCGACTGCGAGGACTGCGTCCCCATCTCCACCGCGACCCTGCGCCTGAAGATGCTGCTGGACGAGGTCTCCCAGATGGCCGAGTCGAGCGACTACTTCCACACTCCAAACGACTCCGACGCTGGGCACGCCTAGGCGCCCCATGTACCCGGCCGCTCTGCCAACTCGCCGCCGTGGGAGCGCACGCCCGTGCTCTTTTGTGCGGCCGGATCGCCCGTGGGGGCTGCTGGCCGGGGCGTTGCTGGTCCCGCTGCTCATCCTGCTGACCGCGCCGGACAGCGCCAGGGGGCAGAACATTGACGTGAAGTCCTTCGACCCGGTACCCGGCCCCTACGGGATCCTGGGGGTCCACACCACGAGGACACTGGACCACCTCAGCCTCTATGCGGGCACGACCGCGAGCTACGCGAACGACCTGCTGGTGGGGTTTCGTGGAGACACTGTGGCCATGCGCCCGGTGGCCCACAGGTTCACCGCCGAGCTGGCGATTGCCCTGGGCCTCTTCTCCTGGCTGGAGGCCGGGGTCGCTCTGCCGGTGATCCTGCGGCAGCTAGGCGAGGACTACCCAAGCCCCGGGGACAGCACCGCCACCACCGGGCTGGGGGATCTGCGCCTGGTCGCAAAGGGCCGCATCCTGGAGAGCTCGGCACACAGGGGCATTGGCCTGGCCCTCGTGGCTGAGCTGAGCCTCCCCACTGGGCGCGCGAGCTCCTTCATGCGGAGCCAGACGGCATCCTTCAACCCTCGCCTGGTGCTGGACTACCGCCACCCCAAAGGCTATGTGCTGGCCCTCAACGTCGGCGCCAGGATCCGCCGCCGCCAGGAGGTGGGAGACCTGGCCGTGGGCAGCGAGCTCCGCCTCGGCCTGGGGGGCGAGGCGCCCCTGGGCCCGCCCGGGCTCTCTTTCGTGGCAGAGCTCATGGCCTCGGTGGGCCTCGCCAGGCCGGTGCGATCCTCCGCTCCCAGGATCTCCGCCCAAACATCTCCCGTGGAGGCGCTCTTTGCCCTCCGCTACCGGCACGCCTCTGGCCTGGTGCTGAGCGTGGGAGCAGGGCTCGGTCTCACTGCTGGCTATGGGGCGCCAGACGTGAGAGCGCTGCTCGCCCTGGGGTACACCCTCGGGCTGCGGGGCACCCCACGCTCCGAGGCCAACCACTCTCGACGCTCTCTTGGGCCAGGACCATCCCATGCAAGGCCCCGGGCCACGCGGGCTGTACCTGCGTCGAGCGGCGGACGCCGGACCCGGCCGCGTCCCCCAACATCCAGGCCTCCTGCTGCGGCAGCTCCGGGACCGCGCGAGCTCTCGCCCTCAGCCTTTGATCGGGCAGCCCGCCAGGACCCCGACCCCGACGCCGATGGAATCCCCAGCAGCCGAGACAGGTGCCCGAGCCAGCCCGAGGACGTGGACGGCTTTCAGGACACGGATGGCTGTCCCGACCCGGACAACGATCTGGATGGAATCCCCGACTCTGTGGACAAGTGCCCCAACCGGCCAGAGGTGGTAAATGGAGTCCGGGACGACGACGGCTGCCCGGACAAGGGAGCGCCGGGCATCCTGGTGTCGGGCTCACGCCTGAGCATCGCTCAGCGCATCTTCTTTCATCCCGGAAGCAGCCAGCTCGCGGACTCGGCCTTCCCCATCCTGAGGCAGGTGGCGGCGTTCCTCAAGGCCCACTGGCGCGTACGGCGGGTCCGCATAGAGGGACACACCGACAGCCGCGGAGACAAGGAGAAGAACGTGGACCTCTCTGTCCGCCGTGCCTACAGGGTGCGCGCATTCTTGGTGGCGCAGGGGGTCGCATCGGGCCGGCTGGTTGCCCGAGGATACGGCCCCAAAAAGCCAATCGCCTCGAACCGTACACCACGGGGACGCTCCCAGAACCGTCGGGTGGTATTCGTGGTGGAGAAGATAGCACCCCTTGGGCCTGCAAGAAGAGGTTCTAAGCGCCGCCCAGCCCAGAAAGGGAGGCGAGAGGTCAAGTGAGAAAGGTCGCCACAGCTCTGGCTATAGTGGCCAGCCTCCTCGCCTCGGCACAGGAGGCTGGAGCTCGACCCGCTGGCCGCCGAGCCACCAAGCTGAGGGTGTACGTGGTCTCCGAAGGGGACTCCTGCTGGTCCATCGCTGCGCGTTTTTTTGGCAAGGGGGAGCGCTACGACATCATCCACCGCTACAACCGCCTCGGCCCCTTGCCCCACCTGCTCAGGCCTGGACAGAAGCTCCTTCTGCCCGCTGCTGCCGGTGGCCCAGACGCCCGGGTGAGCTGGCTGCGGCGGGATGTCCAGGCCCGCTCCCCAAGGTCCGCCGACTGGCGCAAGGCCCGCCGAAACATGGCCCTGTGGAAGCTCTACCGCGTGTCCACGGGCAAGGGCTCATCGGCGGGGATTCGCTTCGTGGACCAGTCCGTCTTGCGCATGCGCGCAAGCGCGCTCCTGGTGATCTACGGCAGCTCTGCGAGACGCACCAGCAGCATGGGCCGGCTCATCAAGACCACCGTCCGCCTGGAGAGAGGCACCATCAAGGGTGGTCTCTCCAGGCTGGATCGGGAGGCCGGGCTACAGGTGCGCACTCCCTCCTCTGTGATAACCCTCAGGTCGAGGCTCAGCCAGGTGGAGGTGGACAAGATCAAGACCTCGATTGTCTCAGTGTATACCGGCCTGGCAAGTGTGCTCGCACGAGGGGTGCGAGTGCTGGTGCCAAAAGGATATGGCACCTATGTCAGGCGGGGAGCACGTCCGGCCAAGCCCCGCATCCTGCCCCCGCCTCCCAGGTGGGCCGGCTCCACGGGAGACGCCGTCGTGCTCCTCCCCGCCGGACACACCGGCGGCTTCGAGGCACGCTGGACAGGTCCCCGGAGGGCAACCCGCTTCCGGGTGGAGGTGGCCAAGGACCCTCGCTTCAACCAGATCCTCGTGGACGCGGTTGTGGGCGCCGGCATCCGCCGATTCAGGGCCAAGGGGCTCTCTGCGGGCACCTACTGGGCGCGGGTGGCGTCCATCGACAAGCACAGGCTCGAGGGCAGTCCTTGCAAGCCCATCCGGGTCCGCCTGCTGCCGCTCCACTCCTCCCGTCGCCTGCGCCGCGACATGGACGGGACGTACCTGGCCGTGGGCCTGCTGCGCCTCGACCTTTCAGCCAGGCACGGCAAGGGAGTGCTTGCATCTACGGACGGCGGTCCATTCCTCCCCGCCAGCACCCTGCGCCTCGCCACCCCTGGCGATCACCTCATACGGGTCAGACTTGCAGGCAGGCGGAGCGTCACCACCCTCCGCATCCGCATCCTCTCTGTGGGCGCCCAAATCACTATCCCATCCACGGCCAACCTGCGCACAGATGGACCACCGGTTCCAGTCACCGTCACTCTCAAGGACGCGAGGGGACGCCCCGCGGTTCTTCCAGGGCTGGCTCTCCACTCCTCGCCCGGTGGCCGGGTTCCCATGCGCGCGGTGGGCCCCGGGCGCTTCACCGCAAAGCTGATGGCGCCCAGGCGCTCTCTCCCAGGGCCGATTCGGCTCAGCCTCGTCTGGGCCGCCGGTCGCCTCACGACGGTGCATGTCCCCGTGACTACGCCCACCCCGCCACCGAGGCCGCGCCAGACCGCGCCCACCCTCCGCAAGCGCACGGCTACCCCCCCGCCCCTCCGCTGGAAGCCAGCGCCCGCGGCCTTCGAATGGCCCAGGCCCGGGCCAGGGCTCCCCACCAGGACTGCTCTGCCGACCACCTTCCTGGGGCTTGCCAGCGTCATGGCAGACCGCGACGCCGGCAATGGACGCCGGGAGCTGGGCCTGCGAATGTCCCTGCGAGGCGGCCTCTCCCTGCTGCGCGGCCGCCTGGGCCTGGACCTGGACCTGCCGTGGTACGTGGCCGATGTGACCCGCGAGTCGGCGGGTAAGAGCGAGCTGGGCATCCCGCGGATCGGCGCGCGCCTGGTCGCATGGAGGGGGCACGGCGTTACCATCACACCATCTCTCCGGCTCTCAGGTCAAGCAGGAGATCGACGGACTGTGAGCTTCGAGCCCGGGGTTCTCCTGGAGTGGCGACACCGCTCCCTTCTCACCCTCGGCACCAACCAGGTGCTGGCAGCGGATGCCTCGGTGAAAAGGGGCGCATGGACCGATTCATCGCTTTTTTGGGCGTCCAGCTTCTACGCGAGCCTGCGCCCTCTCCGCTGGCTGGCCGTCTCCTCGGAGCTGGGCCTCGCCCTGGGCCTGACCGGCCCGCGGGAGCTGGACAGGGCGCTGCTATTGACCTTTGGCGGCACCGTCTGGTTGCTCCCGGGGCGCTTCCGGGTCGGTCTGAGCGCTGCCGGGGGGCTGACCGAGGATGCCCGCCGCCTCCTGGGCACCTTCGCCCTTGGGCTGGCCCTGGACCTGGCCTACCGAGGCCTGTAATGCGTCTTCGGGGCAAGCTAACCTTGACCTTGCTCGCCCTGGCCCTGGTGCCCCTGCTGGTGGCCACCTGGGTGCTGGTGCGCCTGAACCTGTCGCGGCTGGAGATGTCCGCAAAGGAGTTCCGACTGGCCGTGGCTGATGACGCCGCTCGCCTGGTGCGAGGCACCCTCACCCGAGCTCGCTCGGAGCTGGGCGCCATCGGAGCGGCCCTCTCCCAGCCAGAGGTCCCCGCCACTGCTCGAGAGCGAGCGGCGCGCAACCTGCTCCTGGGAGCCAGCGCCATCAACGCGGTGGCCCTCTTCGACCGGGATGGGCGCTTCGTCATGTCACTGCGTGCGGAGCAGGCACCACCGCAACCTCCCCAGCCAGAGACCCTGGGGCTCTCTCTCCGAGGGGTCGCCAGAACCGCTGGTGTGGCATACCTCGGGGTGATCCGAACAAAGGCAAGCTCCACCGCCAAGACCCCGCGCATCCCCCACCTGCCACTGGTGCAGCCGGTCTTCGCCGGCAAAGAGCGCATCCTCTACGGCTACCTGTGGACCTCCATCAGCCTGGCCCCCATGGGCGCCGAGCTGGGCAGGATGAGCAGACGTCGTTTCGGACGAAACCCGGCGCGGATATTCCTCATCGACGAGCACCTGCGCGTCATCGCCCACGCGCGCCCAGAACGGATCTGGGCCCCCCTCCCCAGGACCGGCATCGCCCGCGCCCTGGGCGGAGAGGGCAAGCACCTCCGCAGGGATGTGGCTCTTTCGGCCGAGTACTCCAGGGGCGATGAGCCATTGCTGGGCGTGCTTCTGCCCCTCGGCGAGCTGGGCTGGGGGATCGTGGTGGAGCAGCCCCGCGCCGAGGCCTACGCAGCGGTACGCGACACGTGGGTCACAGGGCTGGCCGTCGGGGGAGCCTTTTTAGTGGTGGCCCTCGTCCTGGGCCTCTTCATGGGACGACGCCTCACCCGGCCCATCCTTGCAGTTGCCCAGGCCGCCCGCCAGGTGGCGGCTGGCAACCTCGACCAGCACGTTCAGGTGGTGACCAAAGACGAGGTGGGAGAGTTGGCCGGCTCCTTCAACGACATGGCCCGCGACCTGCGCACCTTTGAAAGGCGCGTGGTGGAGGAGACTCGCATCCGGGCCGACCTGAGCCGCTACCTCAGCTCCGAGCTCGTGGACGGCATCGTGCGCAACGAGCTCCAGCTAAAGCTGGGAGGGGAGCGCAGGGAGGTCACGGTGCTCTTCGCGGACGTTGTGGCCTTCACCCCCCTGACCGAGCGGCACGAGCCAGAGGATGTGGTGGCCGTGCTCAACGAGCTCTTCACCTTCCTCACCGAGATCATCTTTCGCCACGGGGGGATCGTGGACAAGTTCATGGGCGACTGCGTCATGGCGGTCTTCGGCGTCCCCCGCCCCATCGATGACGGACCTGCGCGCGCAGTGCGCACAGCAGAGGAGATGATGCGCTGGTTGGAGGCGGGCAACGTTCGCTGGCGCAAGGAGCTGGGCACGGATCTGCAGCTTGGCATTGGGATAAACACTGGCCAGGCGGTGGCGGGCAACATCGGCTCCGAGCGCCGAATGGAGTACACTGTCATTGGGGACGCGGTCAACGTGGCGGCTCGCCTGGAGTCCATAGCCCGTCCGGGCCAGATCCTCCTCACCGAGACGACGTACCGCCACCTGGGCGACGAGTTCGACTGCGAGCCCCTGGGGAGCCATCGGCTTACGGGAAAGGAGGAGCAGGTGGTGGTCTACTCGGTGATGGACTGAAGCCAGGACACCATGAGCAGCAGCGACACACTCCCGCCTCCCTGCCAGGTTTGTGGCAGCCTCGTCCGGCGAGGCGATGGCGCCTGCGCCTCCTGCGGCACCCACTGGGCGCCAGCTCCACCGCAAGCCAACACCTCGGACATCGAGCCCACAGATCCTTTCATCGGAG
The DNA here is from genome assembly GCA_024276595.1 of Myxococcota bacterium. Taxonomy (GTDB): domain Bacteria; phylum Myxococcota_A; class Polyangia; order HGW-17; family JAJRWW01; genus JAJRWW01. The sequence continues at coordinate 2,809 of JAJRWW010000489.1, read as the reverse complement.
AGATCGTCGCCGAGAAGTTCGAGGTCCACTCCCTGCTGGGGGTTGGCGGCGCAGGCCGTGTCTATCGGGCGGAGCAGCTCGGCCTGGATCGCCCGGTGGCCCTGAAGCTCCTGCATCCCCATCTGGCGCTGCAACAGGAGCAGCGCCAGCGCTTTCATCGAGAGGCACGGGCAGCCAGCCGCATCTCCCATCCCGGCGCCGTCACGGTCTACGACTTCGGCCTGTGGAAGGACCACCTGTACATCGCCCTGGAGCTCGTGGAGGGGCGATCATTGGCCGCGCTCCTGGACGCCGAGTACCCGCTGGGGCACAAGCGCGTGGTTCACCTGTTGGCCCAGGTGGCCGATGTTCTGGTGGAGGCCCACCGGCTGGGAGTGCTCCACAGGGACCTCAAGCCAGAGAACGTGATGGTTACCCATGGCCTTCATGGGAACGAGATGGTCAAGGTGGTGGACTTCGGCCTTGCGATCCTGTACGGCCCCCAGACCGAGGCCCGACTGACCCAGGATGGAGTCATCAGCGGCACCCCGGCCTACATGTCCCCGGAGCAGATCCGCGGGGAGGAGCTGGATCACCACAGCGATCTGTACTCCCTTGGGGTGATGCTCTACGAGATGCTCTGTGGAGAGGTGCCCTTCTCGAGCAAGAACGTGACCGAGGTGCTGGTGGGGCATCTCTTCCACCCCCCTCCCCCTCCCTCTGATGTCGAGACCGAAAGCGAGGTGCACCCGCTGCTCGAGGCCCTGGCCCTGCGCACCCTCTCCAAGAGCCGCTTCGAGCGCCCCGACACCGCGCAGGAGCTCCGCCAGGAGCTCCTGCGCGCCCTGGACCAGCCCCGGGAGCGGGTCACCCGCACATCATCTCAGACCGGAGGCCTGGACCGCCTTGGAAGGGCGGATGCTGCGGGCATCATGCCCCCCCCGGCCGCCACCAAGCTGGAACGCCCCGCGCCGCAGCAGGCCCGGCCACTGGTCGTGCTGGAGCAGAGCCCCCGGGCCACGAGCTCGCTCTGCACCCTGATGCTGGCCAACGGCTTCCCGGTGGAGAGCGCAACGTCCCTTGACGAGGCCCTCGTGGCGGCCCGGTCCGTGGATGCCGAAGCGGTCATCGTGGACCTCTGCCAAGATCCCACAGCACGTCTACAGTCCCTGGCAGGGCGGCTCTCTGGCGGCCGCCTGGCAGGAGTGGATGTGGTGGTGGTTGGCCCAGAGGACGACATGAGCCTCATGAAATGGGCTCTCAACATGGGCCTTTCTCGCTACGTCCCCAGGAGCGCAGTGGTGGAGAGGTTGCCCAAGGTCGTGGGGCGGCTCCTGCGACGGCTGCACCGCCGAAGGTAGGTCAGCTATCCACGGCCCAGCGGGGCAGATCCGACTCCTTCATCTCCTCCGTGGCCTCTCGAAACTGCTGGGGATCTATGTTGTACTTCTTGAGCCTCCTGTAGAGGGTCGCCCGGCTCAGCCCCAGCCTGCGCGCCGCCAGGACCACCCTGCCACTGGTTGCAAGCAAGGTGGCCAAGATGGCCTCTCGCTCGGCCCGTGCGAGCATCTCCTGTGAGCTGCCCTCCACTGGGATTCGCACGGTCAGCGGGACGTCCACCAGCAGCGGCGAATCCATGGGAGCGGACGCGTCCGTGCTCCAGCTCTGCCCGGGCGCTGCATCGTCGGAGGCTGACTGCTCCCGAGACGCCAGCACATCTGGTGGGAGGTGCTCGACCCCAATGGGATCTCCGCCTGCCATGACCGTGGCGTGCTTGATGACGTTCTCCAGCTCTCGCACGTTCCCCGGCCAGCCATGGAGTCGGAGCGCGTCCAGCGCCTCTGGCAAGATCCCGGCCACAGCAGCCCGAGCGTCGCACCTAGCCAGGAAATGGTCCACGAGGGCTGGGATGTCCTCCAGCCTTGCCCTGAGCGGTGGGACCACGAGCGGAAAGACCACCAGGCGGTAGAAGAGATCCTCCCTGAAGCGCCCGGAGGACACCTCCGCTCGGATGTCCCTGTTTGTGGCGGAGATGACCCGAAAGTCCACGGGGACCGTCTCATCGCCCCCCACCCGCGTTAGCTGGCGCTCCTGAAGGATCCGCAGGAGCCGCACCTGGGTGGCCGGGCTCAGCTCGCAGACCTCGTCCAGGAAAATCGTCCCTCCCGCGGCCCGTTCGAACACTCCCCTGTGACGTTGCTGGGCCCCGGTGAAGGCACCCTTCTCGTGGCCAAAGAGCTCGCTGTCCTGGAGCCCCTCCGAGATGGCACCACAGTTTACCGCCAAGAAGGGCCCATCTCGACGACGGCTCCATTGATGCAGAGCCCTGGCAACCAGCTCCTTGCCCACGCCGCTTTCGCCTCCCACAAACACAGAGACATCGGTGGCGGCCACCCGCTGAACCTCCTCGAGCAGGTGTCCCATGGCCTGGCTACGACCTATTATTTCCTTGTGCATTTTCCGCAAGAGTACCAACTGCAGGAGGATCGGACAATGAGGAAGGATGCTCCCCTGGAAGGATGCTCCCCTGGGTTGCTGTTGAGCGTTGGAGGATAGGATCCCTTCCCTGGGTTGATGTTGAGCGTTGGCGGGATTCTGGCGGAATGGCGCTTGCAATCGCGGTCCTGGCACGCGCTGAAGGGCGGCTGCACCAGGTAATCGGACGGCGCTCCGGGCCGAGCACGGCTTGAGATGCCTCGTTGGCTCTGAGCGCGGCCTTTGGGACCCACTCGTGCGAGCACTGGCCAGATCGCGGGCGCACCAATGGCCTCGAGTGACACCGCTGCTAGGTGATTGCGATGGCGGTTGGGCGCTGGGCTGCCGGGCCCAT
>JAJRWW010000488.1 GCA_024276595.1 Myxococcota bacterium | reverse complement strand
TGGCGCCTACCCGCCCGGCCAAATCCAGGGTGGTTTGGGCCTCGGCGGGTGGCACCAAGTCCAAGGCCATGAGCAGCTCCAGGGCTGCTGCGACCTCGCCGCACGCCTCCTGGTAGCGCTGGCGCTTCAGGTGTCACTTGACATCAGGCCGGCGGTGTAGCGATTTGCGCCCTCGGCGATGAGCAGGACGGTAGAGCCGGCAGCTCGCAGGAGCTGGTCTGCGAAGCTCCGGTAGCCCCGCGGGACCCGCTCCGCGACACGCCTGGCCCTGATGACGCATCCGACATCCGGTGCCCGATACCCGATACCCGATACCCGATACCCGACACCCGATACCCGGTGCCCGACACCCGATGCCCGGTGCCCGATACCCGATACCCGACACCCGATACCCGGTGCCCGACACCCGATGCCCGATACCCGGTGCCCAATGCCCGATACCCGATACCCGACACCCGATACCCGGTGCCCGACACCCGATACCCGACACCCGATGCCCGATGCCCGATGCCCGGTGCCCGGTGCCCGTCTACGAGCCCGAGGCACCGCGCCCGTGCGCCCATACAGCCCTCGGGCTGGATGGTCGGATTCGGGTCTTGGTAGGAGGGGGGCCAGGGCCAGGGCTAGGGCTCAATATTATCGCCGAACGCGAATTTGCGACTCGCGTTAGCGAGTGCCGGCCGAAGGCCCAACCGTGCGACATCGATTCGGAGTCACGGAGCGTAGCGAGGTGACAACGAATCGATCCTAGCCGCACAACCGGCGAGGCCCAAAGGCAGCAGGGGTAAATGGTTGTGCAAGGGAACCGGCGTGGGCTAATATGGCCCGCCAAGCAGTCGCAGCGCGAGGACCGAGGAGCTGGGACAAAAGGAGCCGGGACAATGAGTGAAGATCACAACAAGGTTGGAGCACCCCAGCAAGAGAAGCTCATCTGGGAGGGGTCGCCCAAGTGGCAGGCGGACTTCGGCTTTCTTCTGGTGGCGGGCCTCATCGCCCTGGCGGGCGGGGCGTTGACTGTCATGTGGCCCAAGGTCTGGTTCGTTGGCCTGGCTTTGGTGCTCGTGGGTCTGGTTATGATTGTGGGCATCCGGATAAAGCGCCGGCACCAGCGTTACAAGATCACCAACCTGATACTGGAGTTCCAGCAGGGGGTGTTTTCCACGCACATCGACAACATGGAGCTGTGGCGCATCAACGACATTGGCTACCACCAAAACATCTTCGACAAGCTCCTGGGGGTGTCGAAGATCCGCATGGCCACCCAGGACAAGAGCGATCCAGAGTTCGAGATAGTGGGCCTCCCCTCTGGCCGCCAGATCTACGATCAGATCAAGGAGGGTGTGCACATTGCCCGCCAGGCCCGCAACGTGCTTGGGATGACCGAGTAGCGGCTTTTCGAGGACCCTCTTGGCGGCGCTCCAATCCCTGACCACGGGCTCGCGAGATGCTTCCAGCACCGGGCTATCTGGCGACGGCGGAGAGGTGGATCCCGATCCCCACGCGCATCTCAGGTCCGGATGGTGTTCGGCCGATGTAGCGCATGTAGGCCGAAAAGGGTCTGTCCTCCACCTTGCGGCGCCGGGGAGACTGGGACGCGTGGCGGAACACGGGCCTTGCGTGGTGGCGCATGGCGAAGCCCATGTGGATCACCAGGTAGGGCGACCTCGGGTGCGAAGAAGACACCACGTGGACCACCGCTCCGGGCGGGATGCGTCGGGCGATGAGGGCCGCCCTTGCAAGGGGGATGTAGGTGATCTCTGCCGTACCCACCGGAGCGAGGGGCCCCATCAGCCTCATTCGCCTTAGATAGTATGGGCGCCACAGCTTGCTGGGCTTGAGGCGCTGGCGCAGCACCCGCGTGGCCATCTGGCCCACCTTCCGGGTGATGTCCTGGAGCAGGCCCTGGCGCTGGGCACTTGCCAGCCAACCGTTGACCACGGTGAACTGTCGTCGGCTGGGGTCTGGGCGTCCACCGATGTAGCGGAGCTTTCGCAGGATGGGGACGACCTGATCCCACTTGCTCGCCAGGGCCAGGGCCAGGACCTGCTCCACGTAGGTCTCGCAGTCCACCCGATAGAGAGAGAGGTCCTGGCCGGCCACCGGAGCAGAGAGCTCGGGGCTCGACTCGTCCGCCAGGGGCGCAGAGCCGTAGGGGGTGCCCACAAAGGCCGCGCTCCAGAAGGCGAGCCGCCGGGTGAGGGGCAGTGAGGCCATCTCGGTCACCCTCGCTCTGAGCTGACGGGGAGACATTGAAGCGATGGGGGCCTCGCTTGGGCGTGGGTAGAGCGTGAAGGTATCCATCCCTGGCCTGGAGAGAGGTAGCAGCAGCGCGGCCGCGAGCACGAAGGACTGCATGGGCCCCTTATAGCCTGACCGCCCACTTCGAGCCAGCGGATCGCGAGGCCGCAGGGGCAGCACGAGAGCCAAGAGCTCCGATCCGCAGGGGTGCTATACTTTGCGGCCACGCGCTTCGGGCGCGTTCCCGGCCTGGGCCTGCGCGTGCACCTGGGCGTGCGAGGCCACGAGGAGCACAGATGCGAAAGAAGCAGATCGCCATCGTTCAGCTCACCAATGAGACCTACGACCTGCCCGCCTCCATGGGCCCCGAGTCCCAGATCGTCTTTCGCCGCAGTGGGGGCGGCATGGGGGCCATGACCAGGCTGATCACCAATGCCCTCATAAAGCGGGACCTGTGCGTGGACATCATTACGCCGGACTACAAGACCATCTTCCTGGAGCACGCCACCACCCACCACAAGATGGACTACAAGCAGTACGTAAGGTTCAAGCACTCCATGGACCAGCGTCACATCCACCTGGTCTCCTCGGTCCACTTCTCCCGGCTGCGCCACATCTATCAGGAGCCAGCGCAGACCGCCGCGGCCTTCCAGGAGCTGAGCCGTGAACGGGTCAAGCAGCTCCACGGTCGGTACCGAAATCGCATGATCCTGCACGGGCATGACCAGTACACCGGGGTCATCGCCGCCTACGCCAGGGCCCGTGGGATTCCATACGTGCACAGCCTGCACAACATCTACACGCTGCTTTTGAGGCGCAAGCCGCAGGCAGGGCGGGAGGGCGAGCCAGCCCTGCCGAGCCACTTCTTCCACTTCGACTTCGAGGAGTATCTTCCCACCGAGATGGACCGGGTCATGGACTACCTGAAGGAGACGGCTGTCGACAGCGGTGTCATCGATGCCCACGCCACGGCGGTGGCCAACGCCGACCTGGTGCTGCCGGTGGGTGAGCAGTTTACCCTGGAGATGATCTCAGGACGCTTCGACGACTGGCCCGAGCTGCAGTCCTCCAGGCGAACCATCTACGAGGTCCGGGTCAAGGATCGTTTCGGCCAGGTGCGTCCTCTGATGAACCCCATCGATCCAAGGGATCTGCCCGAGAATCAGGACTTCCTGGAGCACCGCTTCAGCCACCTCACCCTGGACGTGCTGGAGGCCAAGCGGATAAACCGCCGGGCCATGCAGCGCCAGTACGGCCTCTCCCTGGACGACGAGGCCGTGGTGGTTGCCTGGACCTCCAGGCTGGACCAGCCCCAAAAGGGAGTCAGGGATTTCATCGCACTCATTCCCGACGTGCTGGCCATCTCGGAGCGGGTGCAGATTGTGGTCATTGGAGACGCCCCCCAGGGCCAGCAGGCCCACGAGCAGATGCTCCGCGAGCTCATGGCGGAGCACCGCTTGAGGGTGTACTACCAGCCCTTTGACCAGCACCGCTCGGACGCGCTGTACGCGCAGGCGGATCTGGTTGTGGGGGCCTCCAGGCGAGAGCCCTTCGGCCTCTTTCTCACCCAGGCCATCGCCGCCGGCGCCATCGTGACCGCTCCGGCCAATGGAGGCACCGTGGACATCGTTCGCCCCTTGGACCTGGAGGCTGGCGAGGGCAACGGGGTCATCTTCAACGACCCGGACCTGGAGGGCTTACGCTGGGGGATTACGAGAGCCATCGAGGCCCTGCTCCAGGCGCGCAGCAACCCCGCTCGCTGGAACGAGCACGTCAAGAGGATGATGCGGGAGATCCGGGAGGAGTTCAGCCTCGACCGCTTCATGGACGCCCTCATCGCCGCATACAACCGGGTGGCCATCGAGCGAGGGCTCTACGAGGGGGGCTATGTGCTGCTTTAACGGCCGCAGCCGCCGGCGCCCAGCTTCAGTGCTTGAAGACCACGGGGTAGATCACCGAGACCGATGACCCCTCCGAGGGGCGCGGGAAATGGACCCGCTTCATGGCCCTTCGCACGCACCTGCTCAGCCTTCGCACGACCTTGCGCAGCCTCCTCCCGCGCACCCTGGGGTGGCGGGCGCGGATCCGGCGTACCTTGCCCCTCTTGCTCACGGTCAGCTTGAGGGTGATGGTTACCTGAAGGTCCGGCGTCCTGTTGAGCGCCCGGCCGTGGCAGCGCCTGAAGAGATCTCTTTGGGCGAGCACCGCGCGCAGGACGCCCACCGTGGAGAGGCCCACGCCCACGGTGCCGGTCCACTCGTTGAGGTTTGTGGCCAGCCCGTGGCTCACGTGGGTCGGAGAGGCTGGTGCCGCTCGCCGCTCCGGGGGCGCTCGCCGCTCCGGGGGCGCTCGCCGTGCCAGGGCCACCCGCCGCTCCGGGGGCGCTCGCCGTGCCAGGGCCACCCGCCGCTCCGGGGGCGCTCGCCGCGAGACAGGGCGCGCTGCCGCAGTGGCCGGCTCTGGCCTCCCGAGCACCTCCGCACCGCCGGGGCGAGCTGCCGTCCCGCGGGGGCGAGGGGTTGCTCGGTCTCCTGGCAGCTTGCCCCTCACCTCGGCGAGCTCCGCCTCCAGGCGCTCAACCTTGTCCTTGCAGTCACTACAGGCGGTGAGGCACTCACCCGACTGCTCCAGGCGGAGCTGGTCGTACTTTCGCTTCAGCGCCTCGTAGTCCGCCCGAGTCACGCCGCTCCCGCAGCTCGCCACCAGGGTCACCGCGAGGGGAGCGCAAACCCTGTACATCTCGAGCTTCATCGGTCTGCTCCCCGACCAACCAAAGTGGTCTGAGCCAAAGGCTATCGGACCCAATCCCCATCGTCAACTGGCCGCGCGCAGAGCCCTGTGACAGCCCGGGGGATGAGGTCGAAGTTGATCAGGGATCGTGCCAAGCCTGAGTGGATCCGTTACTGTGGTGGCGTGAGCACCTGGCTGGACATCGCTTCATGGGGGCTTTTTCTCGCCGGCGCCTGCCTGGCGCTGGCCTTTACGGTGACCAGCCTCAGGGAGAGGGAGTGGCGCGCAGCAGGCCTGTCGGCGGCCCTGGGCACGGCGGCCCTGGCGCCGCTGCTGCTGGCGCTGCTGCTCTCTTTCGCGGGGCGCTCAACCTTGTTGGCGCTGCTGCTGGTCCTGGCGGCTGCCCTGCTCCTTGTCATGGCTTTGCCCGGGGGTGACGCCACTGGGGTTCGCGTAGTCGGAGAGCAGCCCAGGGTGGACGAGCGGGACGCTGTGTTTCACCGCTTCTACCGGCTCGAGCCGGCCACTGCCGAGTACGAGGCCTACTATTCAGGGCGCCCGGAGGAGCGCGCCTTCGATGAGCGGGTGCGGGCCATGCCCCAGCTCGGCGAGCCCGGAACCAGGGGGTTCGACCCCCTGGCCGCTGCGGTGACCGGGGC
>JAJRWW010000487.1 GCA_024276595.1 Myxococcota bacterium | reverse complement strand
CGTTCGCTACCGCCATTGGACGAAGCGCTGCTGAATCGGCCTCAACCTTGCAATGGTCTCGAAGTCACGGTCCCGGTGGAGCAGGAGCATGCTGCTATCGATGGCGAGCTGGGCAATGCAGCAGTCGATGGGGCTGTGGACAGTGAGCCCCTGTCTGCGCAGGTCGAAGTAGATGCGCGCGGCCGCAGACCAGGTCTCCCTGGTCGGATTCAGGTACTCCTGTGTGGAGAGATACTCGCTCAGCAGAGCCCACTCCTCCTCGTCGCGGCAGCCCTGTAGCAGCTCCATCTCCGTGAAAGCGGTCAGGATCACGTCCTCCGAGTCTACCAGCTCACCCAGGCGGTGCCGACGCTCGCCGGTGGCATCGCGGAAGATGTCCACCCATACCGAGGTGTCAACTATTGTCACCGCGCACCTCACGAAGCTCCTTGTGATCGTAGTCGCCTCGCAACCGGATCCGGCCGGCCAGCTCGGCCAGGTTCTTCTTGCGCTTGATCCGGATCAGCTCCTTGAGCGCCATGGTGACCAGCTCCCGCTTGGTGCGGGCGCTGGTCACCCTGAAGGCTTCCTCGACCAGATCGTCGTCCAGCACAATGTTGGTTCGCATGAGCGCCTCCTGCGCGAATGTGTATAATGTGTATTATGGTGTGTATGGACGGATCGGGCAACTCATTTGGGTGACAGCTCAATGAGCGGCAACATGGCCCCTGGCCACTGCCGGGCTCAGCGACCGAGCTGATCCCGACGGACCGCTTCGGTGAGGTGGCCAAGCTCCTGGTCGAGCTGGCCTCGAATGAGACGAGTGATGAGCGCGACGATCGCCTGCGGGGTCCTCTCCTTGACCCGTCGCTTCTGATCAAAGCGCATCTGCCAGACCACCCTGTCATCTGCGCTGCGGTGAAGGCGCAGGAGCATGGCCACCCGGGCGGACCAGCGCTCCCGCCGGGAGCCCTCCTCCACCTGCTCCAGGGCCATGACCCGCCCACGCAGGATGTAGTTGGGCAGGGGTTGAGGCTCCTGGACCACCAGCCGGAAGACGCCCTTGACCCTCAGGTAGCGCTGCAGGGCGGCAGTCAAGAGCCGGCCGGGCTTGGTCACCCACTGCCTGAACCGGTAGTGGCGGAGCTGCACGGGCGAGATGCGATACACCAGGCGAAGATGATCATAGCCCGGGTCCACGTCCATCTCTTCTATCTGGATGACCACGTCGATGGGCCCCGAGCCCGCGGGCCTGGCCTGCTGCCAGAGGGGTATCCAGAAGTACTGCATGGTGGGAGTCTTGCTGCTGCCAAAGCAGGCAGCGACCACCAGGCCCATGACAATGGGAGTGAGCAGCTTCTTCATTTCGGCAGCTTCCGCCCCCGCAGGGTGCTTGGCCGCAAGAGCGCAGCGGGGTTCTCCCGGATGGTGCGGGCGAACTCCTCCAGGTGCTCCGCGGCGTTACGCATGGCCTTGACGATGGGCTTGATGTTCCCCTTGAGGTGACCCACCGAGGAGCGCAGGTCCACCAGCAGGAGCTGCAGAGCCAGCAGGGATCTGCGCGCCTGGGATATGGAAGCGGTCACGTCCTTGGAGAGGATCCGCTTCTCCACGTTGCCCATGGAGTGCTCCAGCTTTGAGAGGGCCTTGGCCAGCCGGCCTCGCTTGCCCAGAAAGCCCCTGGCGTCCGTGAGCGCCCCCCGGGCGGTGATCAACGTGGCACGGAGCTGGCGCCCGGTCTCCACCACCACGTCATCGAAGTGGCGCATGGAGCGACGCAGGGTATATGAGGAGCGCTCAAAGTTTCTGAGGGTGCGCTTGAGCGCCGGCCTGGCGTCACGGATCAGCAGGGTGAGGGCGTCGAGGGCCAGCTTGCCCGAGTCCAGGAACATCCTGGCGCTGGTGACCAGGCCCAGTAACTCCTCACGGTTTTCCTTCCTGGTAACCGTGAGGAGGTTCCGCACCAGCTTCTCCGTCATGATCGCGATGTCGGTGGCCTTCCCGGTGATCTGCTGAAGCTGGCTCTTGCCCGTGGCCAGGGTGGAGCCCGGCTTGAGCAGCTCCCGGGAGGAGCCGGACTTAATCTCGATGTACTTGATGCCGGTGATTCCGTGGCTGGCCAGGATGGCCTTGCTGCCCTTGGGGATCGGCGTCCCCTTTCGAAGGGCCAGCACCACCCGCACCACATCGAAGCGCTTGCTGTCGAGCCGAATGGACTGCACCCGCCCGACCCGCACCCCGCGCAGGGAGACCTTTGCCCCGGGAGAGAGCCCGGAGACCGAGTCTTTGAACCTCACCTGGTAGGTGTCGTACTTGCGAAAAATGCTCAGACCCGCCAGCAGGGCCACTCCCCCGCCGATCAGGAGGAAACCGAGGAGCAGAAACAGTCCCAGGCGGACTTTCTGTGTGCGCGTGAGCATGGAGGTCCGGGTCGCGGCGGAGCCATGGGCCCTCTGCCGCCGCGGTGCTCGTAGTATACCAGCCCCACTCCACGCAGGCCAATTTGCGTCCCTTTCTGTGTCAGAGGCTCCTGGGCTGCTCCTGGGCTGCCCTCGCCCCCCTACTGCCCGCCGCTGCCGCCAGAGCCCAGGCGAGCCGCCAGGGTGTGGCCGCCCAGGCCCTCCGCCGGGGCCTCCCTATGAAAGAAGGCGTAGATCTCCGGCGCCGTGGCACGCTGCAGCTCCTCCACCGTGCCGAGGGCCACCGGCTCTCCATCATGGAGCAGCAGCACGCGGTCGGCGATGCGCCGGATGGAGTCCAGGTCGTGGCTGATGACGATCATGGCCATCTCCAGCCGCTCGCGGAGCTCCAGCACCAGCTCATCGATCCCCGCCGCAACCACCGGGTCCAGGCCAGAGGTGGGCTCATCGCAGAGCAGTAGCTGCGGGTCCAGCATCAGCGCCCGGGCCAGCGCCACGCGCTTGCGCATGCCTCCTGAGAGCGCCGCGGGGTTGAGGTCTCCGGTCCCACCCAGGCCCACCTGGGCCAGCTTGGCGTCCACCAGCCGGGAGGCCACCGGGGCAGCCACCTGGCCGAAGTACTCGCACACGGGGAGCAGCAGGTTCTCGGCCACGGTCATGGAACCCAGCAGGGCGCCCCCCTGAAACATCATCCCCATGCGGCGCAGCACCGGACGCCTCTGGGGAAGATCCGCCTTCCACAGGTCCAGGCCCAGCACCTCCACCGAGCCCTCCACGGGCACCAGCAGACCGGCCACCGTCTTGAGGAGGGTGGACTTGCCACAGCCGGAGCGTCCGGCCACTACCAGGATCTCCCCCCTGGCCACATCCAGGGTGGTGGCAGACACCACGGGCTGACCATCGTAGCCGCACATCAGCTCCAGGAGCCGCACCGCAGGCTCTCCGGAAGGTGCTGCGTCGTACGCCATGGGACGAACAATAGCGGAAACCCGGACGGAGAGCCAAAGATCATGCCCAAAGATCTGCCACGGACCAACCGGAGGCCTTCACCCCTTCGTGGCTGCGCGCTTGAGCTTTCGCTTGATGGACTGAGCCTTCAGCCGGCCCACCTTGTCGATGAGCAGCTCCCCATCGAGGTGCTCCGTCTCGTGACAAAAGGCCCTGGCCAGGATGCCATCCGCCTCCTGCTCGAACACCTCCCCGTCCAACCCCGTGGCGCTAATGGTTACCTTGGCCGGGCGCCCCACAGGCACAAAGACCCCCGGAAAGCTCAGGCAGCCCTCGTCCCCGTCCTGCTCCCCCTCCTGGCGCACTATTTTTGGGTTGATGTACACGAGCGTGGGATCCTCGCGTCCTCCCCCTGCCAGCACCGGGTCTGCGATGAAGACGCGCACTGGAGCCCCAACCTGAATAGCCGCCAGGCCGGCGCCCTCATTGACGTACATGGTCTCCTGCATGTCCGCCACCAGCTCCCGGATCCTGTCGTCGATCTCCTCCACCGGCCTCGACACCTGGCGGAGCCGCGGATCCGGAAAGATTACAATGTCCAAAACAGCCATGGGCTCAGTGAGACCCGCAGCCAGAGCAGCTACTGGGCGAAGACGAGCAGGAGCTGCAGTCACTGCTACCCGCCGAGGCCGTGAACTTGCCGCCCACGGAGAAAGCTACCCGGGAGAGGAGCCGCTCCACCTTGCCGTGGCCGCAGCTCGGACATTCCACTTTCTCCCTGGCATTGCGCACGAGGTCCTCGAACTCATGACCGCACCTGGGACACAAAAACTCATACATGGGCATGGCGCTCACCTCTGTGACCAAACGTCACGCGAAGCATGATCACTACCACCCCGCGAGTCAATTGCCTACCCGATTGTGTTGTGCAGCCCTGGTGCGCGAGGAGCGCTCGCGAGGCTCCAGGCCGAAAGAAACCAGCGGTTGCCCTACAGGCTCCACTCCTTGGGCATTGGGGGCTCCTTGGCGCCGCCGAAACTGCTCCCCTTGAGACAGGAGGCGACATCGATGCTCTTGCCGTCAACGGTGAGCGTGGCGCTGTAGAGGGTCGTCGTACCGCCGCTCTTGCTGATGGCGTACACCAGCTTCCCGGAAGACTTGTCGCCCTTGACGGGCATGCGGCCGCTGGCGCTGTAGCTGCTACCAGAGCTGGAGCAGGAGCCCGTGTTCAACCCGATGATGCCCACGCGCGGGTTGGCGCCCAGCTTGTCAACCGCCTCTGGACAGCTTGCCAGGGCCTTCATGAGGGCCGGGTAGTAGCCCGCCGCTTTACCGGCGGTCAGGGGGATGATGGGCGATAAAAAGATGGCTGCCATAAACAGTGTAAACGCTCCACCCCCTAGCATGCTGAGGATCTTCTTCTTCGCTCCCAGTTTCTTCCCTGATTCCTTCTTGCCCATGGACGCGTTCCTTTCCACCCGTGTTGATGGAGCCCAGTCTCGCAGCCCGGGTCGGTGCTGGCAACCCCTTTTCCCAAAACTTCTGTTTCTTTCCTGCCCCTGTTCGGTCATACTCCGCCTACTTTGCAAAGAGGGAAAGGTAGACGCCAAATGAAGAACACCCGTGTAGCAGCGATCGCCTTCGGGCTGGTAGTGGCAGGAACCATCGCCTGCGGGGGGGCATCGGGCGGCGGAGAGCCCCTCTCCAAGGAGGCCAGGGCTGACCTCGCCCTGGGCGCCAAGCTCACGCCCTACATCGAGCTGGGCAATCTCTTCTTCGAGCGAGTCCGCTCCTCCAGGCGCCGCTACCTGAGCTGGGTGGCCGACCCCAAGGCCGGTCCCACATGCAAGGAGCGGCACATCTACGGCGTCTACACACTCGCCAAGGGGGACTTGGCATTCAAGAAGGTACAGGAGGCCAACGAGAGCAAGCCCCACATCAAGAAGCTGGAGCAGGCCGCCACCAGGCTCCTCCTCGCCCTTGACAAGCTGCAGCGCCTGCTGGCCGACGCCAGCCGCTACTACCGTCAAAAAGACTACAAGGACGACGGCTGCAAGAAGGCGCAGAAGCTTCACCCCAGGCTAATGCGCCTCTTCGCCGAGTTCGATACCAACGAGAAGGTCTTCTCTGGCATCGTGTTTGCCGAGAGCCACAAGCTGCACCAGCGGCTCCTGGCGCGCATCGAGAAGAAGCACGGCAAGGAGCACCCGCGCTACTACCACAAGAAGATCGCCCTGGACGCCCGGGCTCTGGTAAAGCTAATGCCGGAGGAAAAGGCAGATGTCTCCGCTGCCGGCAAGGCCCTCGCCTCCCTGGACGCTATCGTCAAGGAGATGATCTCCAGCACCCGCTCGGGGAAGAACGCCTCCTCCTTGTCGAGCTTCCGCCAAATGGCCAACTCCTTTGTAGCCGCCGCAAAGCAGAGGCTGAGGCGCATCAAGAGCAAGAAGGCCTACACCGCATCCGAGCGCAGACGGATGGATTTGGGTGCTGGCAGCATGGTGCGTGGCAGCTACGCCAAGCTCGTCAAGGCCTTCAACAGGCTCATTGAGGCGGGCAACCGCGTCACCTTCAAGTAGGCCCTATAATACTCACCGCCCTGCTCCCAGCGCGGTTGGCAGCCTCCTCGTCTTTTCCCCAGGCAGCGGTCAGACACCAGCACCGCGTTGTGTGGCGCAACCAGTCGGCCCCGGGGCTCAAGGCGCTGCTCGAGACCACCGCGGCGGTGTGCGGCCTCTCCGACGAGGCCGCGTGGCCCCGCGGGGGATGGCCCCCACGAGCGTGACCCGCAGCACCAGCCGCCCACCCAGCAGCCGCTCCATGTGCACCGGAGGTCCCGG
>JAJRWW010000486.1 GCA_024276595.1 Myxococcota bacterium | reverse complement strand
GGGGCAGGGTGGCGTGACCGTGTGGTCGCACCTCCGCCGGCACGCAGTGGTGAGTCAGCTTGTCGGACGAGACTATTGCCGCCTGCCCGCTCTCGGCGACGGCACGGCAGATGCAATCGGGCTGGCTGTTTTTTGCGCAAACATCCTCGAGGCCTGGATCCAGGTTGCGGGAGCTGACGAGCTGCAGCTCCCCATCGGTGAAAAGAAACCCCGACGCCGCGGTGGCCACGTCCATCCAGGAGAGATCCAAGGTCAGGTCGATGAGCTGCTCAAACACGTGCTGCGGCCTGCGACAGGTCTGCAGCCGCTCCAGCAGACGCCACAAGGCCTTGTGGTGCTCCAGGCTCTGCGAGAGCTTCAGGTCCGCCTCCTTCTCGGAGGTGATGTCCCTGGCTGTGTGCAAGAAGATGGGCATGCCTGCTGAGCTCACCATGTTGGTGGGGTAGATGGTCGAGAGGGTCCATGTCCCCGAGTCGGGGTCGTGGAGCTGCGTCTCCACCGCGCAACCGCGATCCACCGCAGCCTCCAGGGGGCAGCCGCTGTACGGGGTCTCAGAGCCGTGGACAATCTTGGGACAGTACTGCCCGCACAGGTCGTCCGAGTGCATGCACAAGGTCTCCTGCACAGCCAGGTTGGCAGCCACTATCCGGTGGTCCCGATCCACAAGCAGAGCGCAGTAGGGCAGCGCATCGAGCATGGCCTGGCACACCTCGAGATCCAGCTCCACCGGCTGCTGGCCATCCAGGCCAACGGACAAGCCAAGGCTGCCCTTCTCGCTCAGCTCCGACATCTCTCCACCTACTACTCTACAGGCCATCTATCCAGTCGGCCAGCAGGCGCAGCTCCGGGTCGGAGCTGCCGCAGGCGCGGTCGAGGGGCCAGTCACCCCCGAGCGGCATGGGATCTCCCCAGATGCCTGGGAGGCCCAGCACCTTGTGCATGAGATAGCTCGCCGCGTGGTTGCCCGAAACCACGTACCTGGGAGCTCCCTCCGCATAGATGCTGCTTCCCCCCAGGAGCCCATCCTCGGCCAGCTCCGGGTCGGAGAGGTCCAGCCCGGCGGGCGAGTAGGGGCCCTGGTGGCAGGCCGCGCAGCGATCCATCAAGACCGTCGAAAACACCTCGGAGAATGTGGGAGGCGTCGCGTCCTGCACTGCCGTGGCGTCCTGCCCTGTCACAAAGGATAGGCTGAAGATCTCCTCCAGCCCTCCACCCCCGAACCCCACGAGGCCTTCGGCCTCGAGGGTGTACTCGGTCTCCGGCTCCAGTGGCGAGGCCGCCTCCAGGGAGACCTCGCATTCGATGAGATCCACTTTCGTGGCCGCCTCCACCTCCACCGCTCCCTGGAGCAGCCTGAGACCATCCTCCTCCAGCGAGCCGGGTCGGACCCTGTCCGAGAGCCGGAGAACCAGCCTCCCGGTCCTGCTGACCCCCTCCTGGTCGGGCTCCGGATAGGTTCCGGTGACCTGCAGTGGGTCGGCTCGTTGGCTGGCCAGGTAGTCCCGGTCACTCCCCCAGATGCAGTGAGCCTGGCCGACCAGGGCCACCAGGGCCAGAGCTGCCAGGGCCCGGAAGACCGCCCCAAGGCGCGACGCCCCAGCATACCTGCCCCCATTTCGGGCGGTCTGAAACATTTTCTCTCCTCGCGTTGTCGTCATCGGCACAGGGTCATCAATGGATCACGGAAGCCGTGGCATTTCAGACAGGAGCGGCGGTTTTTTCGCAGCAAGACCTTGCAGCGTCGTGAGTATCTGAAGCCTGGCCCATGGGGGCTCCGGCCCAGCCCGCCCACCCGGCGGCGGCCGTGACAGCGCACGCAGTCGCTCTCCGTGTGGCAGGAGACACAGACCCCCACGTTCCGCCGTGCGTGGGTCGCGTGCCTGTTGAGCGCGCTCCCACGGGACGTGGACGAGGCCCAGTTGCTCCCGTGAAACTTCCTGATGCCCGGGAGCCTGTAGGGGCTCTTTTTGTTGCTTCGGGCCACCTTGGTCCGGCGGTGGCAGCTCCGGCAGAAGGACTGCCTCGTGTGGCAGCTATTGCACCGGCTGCGGTTGGCCCGCGCATCCTTGCCGTGCCGCAGGATGTAGTTGCCCAGGTGAATGGAGGCGGGCTTTCGGATCCCGCCGTGGCAACGCAGGCAGGTTGCCTGCTGATGGCACTGGTAGCAGTCTCCCTTGCGCGCCCGGGCAGCGGTCTTGTGGTTCTTTCGGAAGGTGGGCCCGTGCTCCAGGTCCGGCAGGGAGCTGCCCGGCTTGAGCTTGCCCTCTGGATAGGAGATCCTCATGCGACCCCCAGCGGTGCGCTCGTGGCAGGTCGTGCACCTGGACGGAGGGGACTTGGGCTTGCCGTCGTGGCACCCCTGGCAGAGCGCCATGCGCGGCAGGTGAAGCTTGCCTCCATAGCCGGACTTGCCAATGCCCACGTGGCATTTTTGGCACTTTATCTTCTTCTTGATGTGAAGCTGGTGGGTGAAGCGCACCCGGGACTTGGGCCATCGGGAGGCCACCGGGAACCCCTTGAGGTTGAAGCGCGTGTGGCACTTGCGGCATTTCTTGTTGTCGGTCTTGCCGGCGGCGCCGAACCCCTTGGGCACGGCGGCCTCGTCGTGGCAGTCCAGACAGGCCTTCTTGGAGGGGATGAGGCTGTCGGCGGCGCTGGAGGAGCTGGCCGCCTTGGTGTGACACTGGGTGCACTCGAAGTCCCCCGGAGGGTGCTTTTTGTGGCTGAAGCGCAGCGTCCGGGTGGGGGGCGGATAGAGCAGCGAGGTAGCCACCAGCTTGCCAACGGCGGGCGGTGGACTGGCCCAGACCACCGCATAGATGGTTGGCCCCGCCAGGAGCGTAATGAGCCCGACCGCAAGCCAGGGGCGCGCCTTTCGGAAACGAGCCGTGGAGGTCATGGCACCACCTCCCCCGCTGGGCACGCCCTGTAGGTGCACCAGGCAAAGTTGAGCATCCCGTACACCCTGAGATCCGACTTTGTGTAGCTGCCGAAGTTGTCCTCCACCAGCAGGTGCAGGGCGACCAGGCGGCTGAGCTGCAGTCGAGCGCCAACGGAGAGACCGGCGGAGACGCCCTTGGGCGTCACCTACAGGTCGTCGTCCCAGTAAGCGACCACCACGCGACCCTCCATGGAGAGCAGCCGGGCGATCACCTGGTGGCGGTAGTAGCCGTAGAGGCCCAGGGTGCGGCCCCCGTAGCCCTCCTGCCAGTACAGATCCAGCCGCGCGGTCTGGCGCCTGCCCAGGTAGGTGGCTCCAAGCCCGCCGCCAATGTCAGGCTCCACCAGCCGCCGCTCGCTGGCCTCGGGAGCGTCCGATGCACCGCCTTCGAAGAGCCGAGCCGTCACCCGTGCGTAGGCAGCCCAGCGCTTGCTGAAGCGGTGCTCGTACCAAAGACGCACCTCCTGGTAGGCCTGGGTGTTGAAGATGTTGAAGATGGAGTCGCCGTCGAAGTCGGGGCTGTCGATCACGTACTCGGCGCGCACCCGCGCGGGACCCATGCGCAGGCCGACCCCACCCTGAGCCTCGTCCAGGCGAGTGGTGAGCAGGTTGTAGCGCACACCGCCATAGAGCTGTAGCCTGCGCTTCCAGAGGGTCACCGTGGCGTGGGCAGAGAGCTTCTCGGCGTTGAGGGCGGCAGGCTGTAGGTCATCGCTGATGCCGTCGGGATAGACGAGCCCGGGGTCGTTTGGGTCCATGAGATGCCACACCGCCCGGTAGGCCACTCGGAGCCGCAAGAAGGAGAGCCCCGTCGTCTCTGCGGCCACGCCCACCATGGGCATCCACCCCAGCTTGGACTCGGTGTTGTCAGAGCCCTGCAGAAGGAAGATGGGAGCGTCGGCGAAGTAGCTGTTGTACAGGCCACTCTGGCGCCTCCCCCCCAGAACCTCGAAGGCCACGTAGAAGGGAGTGCGCAGCCGCAGCTCCAGGCCGTCGTAGCCGTAGAAGTCCATGGGATCCAGGTGGAACATGCGGCCCACCTTGAGATCCAGGAGCCCACCGATGTTCGTCACCGAAAGGTGAGCGTACATGAGCTCGAAGACGGGGTTGAGCCCTCCATCCACCCCGTGCACATCAAAAGAGCGATCCCACTGCCTGGTGTAACCGCCAAAGTCGGCGCGCAGCCGCATGGAGGCCACGAAGTTCATCTGGGTGGGCTCCCGACCGCCCTTGCGCTTCTTGCTGGGGAGGATGTCCAGCACGAAAAGTCGCAGGTAGGTGTCCAGCCTCGACCGGGTGAGGGAGTCGCCCGCCGCGTCCCGGAGCTGATAGCTCTGACTGGTAACCGAGGCCTGCACCATGGCGTCGTAGGCAAGCGCGACCCTGGGCGTCGCCAGGGACAGGACCAAAGCTGTGCCCAGCAAGACCGGGAGCGACAGCAGGCTCCTCCTGCGGCCGGAGCGCCGCCTTGGAGATAGCAGCGCGAAGGGGTATCTGGGTCGGTGTTGCTTCATGTTCGCCTCAACGATGGGGTGGGCATGTATCTTGGACCCAAGCGAGCCCCATGGTAGATGGCCTCACCCAGGGTGTCAATGGACCATGCACCAGCAAGCAATCGAAATAACAGCGTAAAAAACCCCAAGGAGCAGGATGCCGTCCGTAGTTTTCCCTGAT
>JAJRWW010000485.1 GCA_024276595.1 Myxococcota bacterium | reverse complement strand
CGGGAGCGCCAGCCATGACTGGGCCGCCGCGGCTCGGCGTCTCCATGACAATGGGCACGGCCGAGGGCCCTGGCCCCCTCTTTGGCGCGCCGTGGATTGCGAAGCTGTGCAACGGGCTGGCCCGGACGGCCGACCTTCTGGGCGGCTTGGGGGGCGAGCGTCACCACGACCCCAAGTGGCCCATGCTGGAGCTGGAGAAGGGCATGGGCAGCCGCCTCATGGGCCTTGTTGGTCTGCGCGGGCCGCTGCTTCTGCCGGTGGACCCCATCACCCGGTACGTGCGCGAGCTCTTCAGAGAGGGGGCGCTAGACGAGACGCCCTGGTTCCCGCAGGTGGTGCCAGTGCAGATCCTTCGCATTGGCTCGCTGGCGATCTTGGCGCTCCCCTTCGAGCCATCCACCGTGGCGGGTCGGCGCCTGCGGCAGGCTCTCCTGGAGGTGCTGGCCTCGGAAGGTGTCACCGACGTGGTCCTCAACCCCTATGCCAACGCCTACGCCGGCTACATGACCACCTTCGAGGAGTACCAGGAGCAGCACTACGAGGCTGGGTACACGGTCTTTGGCCCCTGGCAGCTCGCCGCTGTGCGCACGGCCGTCTCATCCCTGGCCAGAGACATGCTCGGCGGCGGCTCGGCCGACCTGGGGGGTTCGCCCCCGCGCATTCGCACCGAGCACATTGAGCGACAGTCATATCGCAAGCCGTGGCCTGCCTACGGGAGCCCCTGGTGAGCATCCCATGCGCCCGCTGTGGTATCTGGCTCCCGGTCAGCTCCCGCCTCCATCCCGGTCGCCGGGATCCGGCTCTCCCAGGTAGAGCGAGAGCCCTGCGATGGAGGCGTTGCGGTAGATCTGGTCCAGGATCAGGCTGGAGCTCCCGTCGCCCCTCCAAAAGGGGAACCCTCCGAGCCGCTGAGCGATGGCGCTGGAGGTGTGTGGGATGCGCACCGACCGTGGTGGCCGCCCCTTGGACGAAGCCATGGACCCGGACCAAAAAAGGATCGGATCCGTGGGGAGCGGATCCGCCGATGCTTCCGACCTGGAGACGGACCCGTCGCTGGTGTGTGGGGCATCGTCTCCCTCCCTTCGGGCCGCTCCGGCGAGGAGCGCCTCCGAGGAGGGAGGAGAGAGGGCCGCCCGTGCGGCGGGGGTGCGAGCCAGGGCCTCCATGAGCTCGGCCCGGTCCAGGCCGCGCAGCTTGAAAAGCAGGAAGGGATCCCTGGCGATCTCCTCTCCCAGGGCGTAGTAGACAGCGGCCACGTGCTTGCACGGGTTGGCCGGGTCCGGGCAGGAGCAGGCCGCCTTGAGATCCCCTTCGCCACTGAAAAACAGTGGCAGGCCAAGGGCTGAGAAGGCCTCCTCTGTGCCGGGTGGGAACTCACCCCGAAAGAGACCAGAGCCGAGCTCCACGTTCTCCCCGAGGGCCTTGAGCACCCGCCTCCACTCGGTCGTGGGCAGCATCGTGAAGTGCATGCGCACCAGGTACGGGGCGTTGCGGGAGCCCTGGACCATGGCGGCTGCGGCGCCCTTGTCGAAGTCCAGCTCCACCACCCGGCCCTGGCGTGCGTACTTGCGGCCGTGCCCCACCCGGCGGCCCACGCGGATTGAGTCCAGGCTCGCAGACCAGCGCCTGGCCCACCAGCGGTCGTCCTTGCGGTCCCTTCGCGGCCTCTTGCGCTGGGCGCCGGAGCGTGCCTTCTTCCGCGGTCGTCGCCTGGCATCTGTGGGCTGCTGGCTGGCTCCGGTGGATGGCCGGGATGACTTGGATGACTTGGATGCGGCTCCAGTGCGCTTACGACGGCGCCTGCGGGGCCTCTTTTTTTGCGGAGGGTCGGTCATCTTCTCTCCTGGGTGGTCACTCCCTGATGGCCCTGCCGTCCAGGGCGAGCATGTGGTGCAGCTCGTCGTCAGAGAGCTTGGAGATCCAGCCTTCGCCGGTGCCGACTATCTCCTCGGCTATCTCTGCCTTGCGCTCGATCATGGCGTCGATGCGCTCCTCCAGCGTGCCGGCACAGACGAACTTGTGTACCTGGACCCGGCGGGTCTGACCTATGCGGAAGGCGCGATCGGTGGCCTGGTTCTCCACCGCCGGGTTCCACCAGCGATCGAAGTGGAAGACGTGGTTCGCCGCGGTCAAGTTCAGGCCCAAGCCGCCGGCCTTGAGCGACAGCACGAACACCGGCGGGGCATTCCCCTCCGCCTGGAAGCGCCGAATCATGGTGTCCCGGCTGGCCTTTGGGGTGCCCCCGTGCATGTAGAGCACCTCGCGGCCCAAAAGCTGCTGCAAATGCTCCTGGAGGAGGGTGCCCATGACCGCGAACTGCGTGAACACCACGGCGCGGTCGCCGCTGGCCACTGTCTCCTCCAGCATCTCCGAGAGGCGGGTCAGCTTCCCCGAGCGGCGCGGGAGCGGAGAGCCGTCGCCCAGGTAATGAGCCGGGTGGTTGCACACCTGCTTGAGCTTCGTGAGGGTTGCCAGGATCACCCCGTGGCGCTCGATCCCCGCCGAGTCGCGGATCCTGGCCTCTGCCTCCGCCACCGCCTCCTCGTAGAGCTTGCCCTGCTCCCTGGTCAGGGCGCAGTAGACCTTCATCTCGTGCTTCTCCGGCAGGTCGGAGATGATGGCGCGGTCGGTCTTGAGGCGTCTCAGGATGAAAGGCGAGGTCATCTGCTGAAGGCGCTCTGAGGCCTCCCTGTCCCGGTGGGCCTCGATGGGCAGCAGGAAGTTGCGCCTGAAGTCTGCCGCGGACCCCAGGGAGCCGGGGTTGAGGAAATCCATGATGGACCAGAGGTCACCCACGTGGTTTTGGACCGGGGTCCCGGTGAGGGCGACGCGGTAGTCCGCCTGGATGGCTCGGGCGGCCCGGGCCTGCTGGGTGTCGGGGTTCTTGATGTTCTGCGCCTCGTCCAGCACCAGGCCTGACCACTGCAGGGCCGACAGGTCCTCCAGGTCCCGCTGGAGCAGCGAGTAGCTGGTGAGCACGAGGGCGTGCTCCAGGGCGTGATCTGCGAACCGGTGGCCACGGGGCCTCGTGGGCCCATGGTGCACATGGCAGCGCAGGGTCGGCGTGAACCTGGCGGCCTCGTGCTCCCAGTTGGAGAGCACCGAGGTGGGACAGACGATGAGCACTGGCCGGTCCTCGCCGCACTCACGCTCCCGCAGGAGCAGGGCGAGGGTCTGTATGGTCTTGCCCAGGCCCATGTCGTCGGCCAACAGCGCGCCGAAGCCCCAGGCGCGCAGGAAGTCCAGCCAGTCGTAGCCTCGCTGCTGGTAGGGGCGCAGCTCGCCCCGGAGCTGCTCGGGCACCTCCACCTGGCCGATCTGGGTCTTGTCCTCGAGGCGGGTTAGCAGCACGTCCATCCAGCCGGTGGCCACCACCCCGTCGAACCGGATCCCCGCCGATGAGTCTGCGCTCCCCAACGCAAGCCGCACCAGCTCCCACGCGGTCAGGGCTCCCGCCTTCCTGCCCTTGAAGAACTCCAGGGCGGCGTGGATCTCTTCCACCTCTGCCTCGATCCAGTGGCCCTGTACCTTCTGCAGCGGCTCCTTGAGCTTGGCGAGGGCCTCCAGCTCTGCCCTGGAGAGAGGCTGGCCGCCGACACAGACCTCCCACTCGAACCCGAGGGTTTCATACGGATCCGGAGCGCCTGTCTCTGAGAGGGGAGGGGTGTCCACCCTGGCTCGCACCGAGAGGCGCTGCTCGGTGCCGCGGCCAGTCCACCATGGGGGCAGGGTGGTGCCGAAGCCCGCCTGCTGCAAGGTGGGAGCGGTGGAGGTCAAGAACTGGTGTGCGCCTCGCGCATCCAGGGAGTAGCCGGAGGGCTTGGCAGAGTGGAGGCTCTGGGCAATCTGGGGGCAGAGGCTTGCGGCCTGGCCCAGCAGGATGACCAGGGTCTCATGGAGATTGGCGCCAAGGCTGGAGAGAATGGCGGCCTTCCTCCCGCGGGCCACCCAGGCGTCGGCAGTGGGAACCAGCAGGTCCGGATCCTCATTGGACTGCAAGAGGTAGCGTACGAACCAACCCCTGCGGCCCTTGCGAGGCAGGTCCGTCTTCTTTCTCGAGCGGCCGTTGGAGCGCTTGCCCTGGGGGGATGCGGCGGCTCCGCCTGGCTCCTCCAGGCGAAAGCTGAGCCGGAAGGGAGCAGCGGCGGCCTGCTCGATGGGCTCTCGCCACTGGCGGATCTGTTGGCGCAGGGGCTCCAGCTCCTTGACCCTGCCCAGCACCCTGGGGTCGTCGCCCCGCAGGGCCCTGAGCCAGCGGTCCGCCACCGGGCCGTCCCTCTTCGGAGACTTTATGGCCAGCCCCCCCCTGCTGCGCACTATCTGGTCCACCATGGCGGCCACAAAGGGCTCCAAGAGCGTGGTCGCCGCGGAGTCCGGCGGCGCATCCGCGTCCTCGGCGGTGAGGGCGCGGGCAGAGGGGGGCATCCCATCAGCGAGGCGCCGCAGCTCGTCCGCGTCATCGCCGAGCCACACGGGCCGCCACTGCGCCTGCCACCTGGCGCCCATGCGCTCCATGTCGGGCAGGTAGCGCTGGCGCGCGACCAGAGAGCCAGCGAACCTCGTGGCCTCCAGCAGGTGCTGGAGGTCTGCCCCCTGCAGCAGGCCGTGCAGAGCGCTGGCGCGTTCCAGGTAGACCTTGAGCACCCGGTAAGACTCCACCGGAGTCAGCAGCAGGCCGTCCAGAGCCCAGGGGCCAAGGCCGACCTGGGCTCTGCCGGCGGGGCGCTCGGCAATGAGCTCACTCGATGGGTGGGGCACGCCGCCCTGGGTGGGGAGCCAGGCGGTGGCTCGCTGGAGGCGTTTTTTGGTGGGTCGAAAGCCCACTGGCAGGCTCCGGATGGTGCGCGCCAGCGTGTCGAAGTCGGCGCAGTACGGGTACGCCGGGTAAGGCGCCCTGTCCTTGGAGGTGGTTGCCCCAAAGATCTCCTGGGTGGGGGCCTCCTGAGCTGGAGCCTCGGCCCAAAGAAAAAGTCCGGTGTCCAGCAGCGCTCCGTGAAGGATGATCATGCGTACCGCTCCAGGCTCCGGCCCCGCAGCTCAGTGCTGCTCTGCCGGAGCTCCCAGGCCACCCTCGCCACGACAGCTCTCCTGCTGGAGTGTGATGTCGGTGGAGCGATGGGAGACGACGATGCCGTGCCTGCCGCACCGTGCCACCGTCTGCCTGACCGCAGTATGCTCAAGGGGAGGGTGCAGGTCAACAACTCCCGAGGGCAACTTGCCTGGCGCCCTGCTCCTCCTTGTCTGTGGTTCAGACACTGGGGGAGGGGCGCCGGCCCCACTTCCGCCGGCCCCACGCCCGACGGGCCTTCGACGCCAACCCCGTAGGGTGGAGCGTGTAGCGGTAGGCAGGGAGTAAGGGCACTGGCTCAGGTCCGCAACCCCAGGGGCCACCCCGGAGAGGCTCACCGCCTT
>JAJRWW010000484.1 GCA_024276595.1 Myxococcota bacterium | reverse complement strand
TGCCCGAGAAGGCCCATAGCATCCACGGGATGCTCTGGATCTTCCGCCCCATCTACGCATTCCTGGTAGTCTTCCTGGCATTTATCCTGCTTCAGGGGGTCTACCGAAAGCGGAGCATCATGCCCTCCCGGGTCCAGATGGTCATGGAGATGATCGTCGAGGGCCTCGACAACCTCATCTGCGGGATCCTCGGCGAGAAGTACGGCCGAGTGTACCTGCCCTTCCTGGGCTCGCTATTTCTGTACATCGTCTGCATGAACTGGCTCGGCCAGGTTCCCCTCATGATGTCCCCGACCAGCTTCATCGCCTGCACCGGCGGGCTGGCCATTTGCACCTTCCTGGTGGTCCAGTACACCCAGTTCACCAAGCTGGGCGTCAAGGGCGTCATCCACCACTGGGCCGGGGAGCCCAAGGACGTGGTGGGCTACTGCGTGGCGGTCTTGCTCATCCCGCTGCACCTTGTGGAGGAGCTGATCAAGCCCCTCAGCCTCGCCCTGCGGCTCTACGGCAACATCTACGGCGAGGACATCCTGCTGGGCTCCATGCTCATGCTGGGGGTCATGATCTTCTCCTTCTTCCCGGCCCACGGGATCCCACTGGGGCTGCCCCTCCAGCTCCCGTTCATGTTCCTGGCCCTGCTCCTGAGCACCATCCAGGCGCTGGTGTTCACGCTCCTTTCTACAATCTATATCCTCATGATCCTCCCGCACGAGGAGCACGAGGCGCACGAGGAATCACACGCCTAGGCTCACGCCTGGCGCAACCGAATTTGGGGTGCTGACCCCAAGGAGGAAGAAATGAAGTTGATCCAGCTCTCCTATCCCATTGGCGTCGCTCTTGCTGCCATCGGCTCCGGGCTCGGTCTCGGACGTGCGGTCGGCTCTGCCATGGAGGCCATGGGACGTCAGCCCGAGGCGGCCGGCAAGATCCAGACGGCCATGATCGTCGGCGCGGCCTTCATCGAGGCCCTCACGATCTACGCCCTGATCACCGTGTTCCTGGTGCCGAAGTAGACGCTGTATTCGCGAGACGGACACAGCTTACGAGGCAACCTGAGCTCGGAAGGGAACACCATGGTACGTTTTCATCCTAGAGGCTCCCCCTTGCCGTGGACTGTCTGCGGGGCCCTGGGTGTGGTCGGGATCGCCGGCCACCTCCTGGCCGCCACAAGCAGCGCCAGCGGGATCGGGGGAGCGACGGCTGGCTTGGTCTTTGCTTTGAACATCTTCAACGCAAAGGTCTGGACAGAGCTCGCCACCCACGTCATCGCGTTTCTCCTGTTCATCCTGATCTTGCGCAAGCTCGCCTTTGGCCCCCTGGTGAAGGTCATCGACGATCGGCGGGCCAAGATCGAGGCCGACTTCAAGAAGGCCGAGGATCTTGCAAAGGAGGCCCAGGAGAGCAAGGGGCGCTACGAGACCCTCCTGGAGGAGCTCGACGCCAAGGCGCGCGAGCAGATGCAGGAGTCCATCGACGAGGGCAAGCGCATCGCCGCCGAGATCGGACAGAAGGCCCGTGAGGACGCGGAGAAGCTGCTCGAGCGAGCCAAGAAGAACGCCGAGATCGAGCTGGCCAACGCGCGCAAGCAGCTCCGCAAGGACGTGGTCGAGCTAACCCTGGCTGCCACCGAGAAGATCCTCCAGGAGCAGGTGGATCGCGCGGCACACACCCGTCACATCGACAAGTTCATTGAGGAAGTGGGTGGACTGCAATGAGGCGCGACCCCGAGGTCATTCGCGTGTACAGTCGGTCACTGCTCGAGGCCGTTCAGCCCACGGGCAAGCTGAAGGAGTACCTCGCAGAGGCCGAGGTGCTCAGGAGCCTGTACCTGGCCAACCCGCAGCTCCAGGCCTTCCTGGAGGGCCCCCACATCAAAGAGCAGAGCAAGGACGCCCTGGTGGACGCCGTGTTCGCCGGGGGCCGGGTGCTGCCCATGCTCTACAACCTGCTGCGCGTGCTCATCGACAAAAAGCGCGTCGTGAACCTGCCCAACATTCTGCACGAGTTCTATGAGCTCGGTCAGCAGGAGCTGGGGAACGTGGTGGGGGAGGTCTACTCGGCCGTTCCCATGGATCCCAGCCGCCAGAGAGCCCTAACCCAGGCGCTGGAGAAGGCCACCGGCCTGAAGTTCAACTTCGACTTCGAGGTGGACGAGAACGTGCTCGGTGGGGTGCTGGTCCGCTACAAGGACGTGAGCATAGACGGCACGCTGCGCGGACGCCTGCGCGGTCTTCGGGCCTCCCTGGAAGCCCTGGTCTAGGTTGCCCGTGGGGGCGCTGGCCGCTTGACGACTTATTGGAGACGACAATGACGATTCGTCCAGAGGAAATCACCGCGATCCTTTCCAAAGAGATCGCCAAATACGACGACCACACGGAGATGGAGAAGGTCGGCTCCATCCTCGCCGTGGGGGACAGCATCGCCACCGTGTATGGCCTGCTGGACGCCAAGGCGGGAGAGCTGGTGGAGTTCCCGGGCGGCCTCATGGGCATCGTGCTCAACCTCGAGGAGTCCAGCGTCGGCGTCGCCCTCTTCGGTCCCGACACGGGGATCAAGGAGGGCGACCTGGTCCGCTGCACGGGGCGCATCGCCTCCGTGCCCGCGGGGGACGCCCTCCTGGGCCGCGTGGTGGATCCGCTCGGCAACCCCATCGACGGCAAGGGGCCCATCGATGTGCCCAAGGAGGACTACCGCCTCATAGAGATCAAGGCGCCAGGGGTCCTCCTGCGCCAGCCGGTCAAGGAGCCCATGATGACCGGGCTGAAGGCCATCGACTCCATGATCCCCATTGGCCGGGGTCAGCGCGAGCTGATCATCGGTGACCGCCAGACGGGCAAGACCGCCATCGGAGTGGACGCCATCATCAACCAAAAGGGCGGCGACATGCACTGCTTCTACGTGGCGGTGGGGCAGAAGTCCTCCCAGGTGGCGGCGGTGGTCCAGAAGCTGGAGCAGGAGGGGGCCATGGAGTACACCACGGTCATCTCCGCCTCGGCCGAGCAGCCCGCCTCCCTGCAGTACATCGCCCCCTACGGCGGCTGCGCCATGGCCGAGCACTACACCTACAGGGGCCAGCACTCTCTGGTCATATACGACGACCTCTCCAAGCAGGCCGCCGCCTATCGCCAGCTCTCGCTGCTGCTGCGGCGCCCCCCGGGCCGCGAGGCCTACCCCGGCGACGTGTTCTACCTGCACAGCCGCCTGCTGGAGCGCGCCTGCAAGGTCGCCGACGAGTACATCATCGTCAAGAAGGACGCCCCGGACTCCACGAAGGAAGGTCTGGGCGGCATGACCTACCTGGGCGAGCACGGCAAGATGGAGATGAAGAAGGTCATCGAGGATCTGGACGACGGCGACTCCTACGAGTACAGGAAGGTCGGCGGCGGCGGGTCCCTGACCGCTCTGCCCATCATCGAGACCCAGGCGGGCGACGTCTCGGCCTACATCCCCACCAACGTCATCTCCATCACCGACGGCCAGATTTACCTGGAGCCGGACCTCTTCATGGCCGGTGTCCGGCCGGCCGTGAACGTGGGCCTGTCGGTCTCTCGCGTGGGAGGCAACGCGCAGACAAAGGCCATGAAGTCCGTGGGCGGCAAGCTGCGCCTGGACCTGGCCCAGTACCGCGAGCTGGCGGCCTTCGCTCAGTTCGGCTCGGACCTCGACAAGTCCACCCAGGCCCAGCTCACCCGCGGCGAGCGAATGGTGGAGGTCCTCAAGCAGGACCAGTACGTGCCCCAAAAGCTCTGGCAGCAGGTATGCATCATCTTCGCCGGAGCCGAGGGCTTCCTCGACGACATCGACGTGGGGCGCGTTGCGGACTTCGAAAAGCACCTGCTCCCCTACATCGAGAAGAACGCCGCCGCCGCCGCCCACGCCGTGGACGAGGAGAAGGTGATCAGCGACAAGACCCGCGAGCTTTTGCTGAAGACCGTCAAGGCCTTCAAGGAGAAGTTCCTGGCAGGCGACTTCGACAAGAGCTAAGGAGACTGCGCGATGCCCTCTCTGAAGGACCTGCGCAACCGCATTCGCACGGTCATCAACACGCAGCAGATCACCAAGGCCATGAAGGCGGTCTCGGTGTCCAAGCTGCGTCGGGTGCAGGCGTCCATGGAGAACACCAGGCGCTACGTGGATGCGCTGGCGCGTATCACCGGCCGCCTGCTCCAAGGCACCCCCGACATCGATCACCCCTTCCGCCGCGTTGCCGAGAGCCCCGATCGTGTGGCGATGGTGCTCATGACCGCGGACCGCGGCATGTGCGGCGCCTACAACAACCACATCATCGACAAGGCCACCGAGCTCATGGCCGACATCGGCGAGCCCCGGGTGGACCTCATTTGCGTGGGAAAGAAGGGTCGCGACGCCTTCCGCAAGACAAACGTCAACATCATCGGTGAGTACATGGACTTCGGCGGGAACGTCAGCTCCCAGGTGATGTCCGAGGTCACCGACAAGGTGGTGGACCTCTTCGTGTCCGAGCGGTGCGACAAGGTGCTCGTGGTCTACAACAGCTTCATCAACATGATGAAGTACCAGCCCACCGCCGTGGAGGTGCTCCCGCTGGATCCCGCGGACCTGCTGGAAGGGGAGGTCGGCTCGGGTGACGGCGGTGCCGGAGACATCATCTTCGAGCCGGACGTGGAGTCGGTCTTCGGCTCCACCTTGGAGCGATATCTCCGCATCAAGATGGTCACCTGCCAGGCGGACGCCCTAACCGCGGAGCACTCCGCCCGCATGGTCGCGATGTCCAATGCAACGGACAACTGCGACGAGCTAAAGCAATCCCTCACAATTGAAATGAACAAAGCCCGCCAGGCCATGATCACCAAGGAGCTGCTGGAGATCGTGTCAGGCGCTGAGGCGCTCAAAGGATAGGCGGTAGCCTCGAAAGAGTCACGCAAGGAGTTAGACGCGATGAGTGACAAAGAGTCGCCCGAGGGCACCAAGCCCCAACCGAAGCTTCCCCCGTTGAAGCCGCCCACGGCTGGCGCGAAGCCATCCGCTGCCGGCGTGCCCAAGCCCGCCGTGCCCAAGCCCGCCCTTTCCGCGGGAGGCCCCTCCAGGGATGGGAAGGCCACCTCGACCTTCTCCAACACCCACAAGGACGAGGGCTTCGTCCGGCAGATCATCGGCCCCACCGTGGACATCGAGTTCGACTCGGATCACCTGCCGAACATCCTGAACGCCATCGAGGTCTACGACCCTGATCGCGACCTGCCGCTCATCGTGGAGGTGGCGCAGCACCTGGGCGACAACCTGGTGCGCTGTATCGCCATGGACTCCACCGACGGCCTGGTGCGCGGGATGAAGTGCCGCAACACTGGCGCGCCCATCTCCGTGCCCGTGGGAGATCAGTGCCTGGGCCGCATCTTCAACCTCCTGGGGCGCCCCCTGGACGACAAGGGCGCCCTGCCCCACCCCGAGCAGGTGAACCCCATCCACCGGGACGCCCCTCACTTCGAGGACCTCACCCCGACGGCGGAGGTCTTCGAGACGGGCATCAAGGTCATCGACCTGCTCACGCCCTATGCCAAGGGCGGCAAGATTGGCCTGTTTGGCGGCGCTGGCGTCGGCAAGACGGTCATCATCATGGAGCTCATTCGAAACATCGCCCAGGAGCACGGCGGTGTCTCCGTGTTCGGCGGCGTCGGAGAGCGCACCCGCGAGGGCAACGACCTGTACCTGGAGATGAGCGAGTCCGGCGTTCTCGCCCGTACGGCGCTGGTGTTCGGGCAGATGAACGAGCCCCCCGGCGCCCGACTTCGGGTGGCCCTGTCGGCCCTCTCCATGGCGGAGGACTTCCGCGACCGCGCCGGTCAGGACGTGCTGCTCTTCATCGACAACATCTTCCGATTCACCCAGGCGGGCTCAGAGGTCTCGGCCCTCCTCGGCCGTATGCCCTCCGCCGTGGGCTACCAGCCCACCCTGGCGACCGAGATGGGCGCCCTCCAGGAGCGAATCACCTCCACCAAGCGCGGCTCCATCACCTCGGTGCAGGCCATCTACGTCCCCGCGGACGACCTCACGGACCCTGCACCAGCCACGGCCTTTGCCCACCTGGACGCCACCACCGTGCTCTCTCGGTCAATCGCCGAGCTGGCCATCTACCCGGCGGTGGATCCCCTCGACTCCACCTCGCGGATCATGGACCCCAAGGTCGTGGGTAGCCGCCACTACGCCATCGCCAAGGAGACCCAGCGTATCCTGCAGACCTACAAGAACCTGCAGGACATCATCGCCATCCTGGGCATGGACGAGCTCTCTGACGAGGACAAGATCACGGTCAACCGCGCTCGCCGAATTCAACGCTTCCTCTCCCAGCCCTTCTTCGTGGCAGAGGCCTTCACCGGCCGCGAGGGGCGCTACGTT
This sequence comes from Myxococcota bacterium, assembly GCA_024276595.1. Classification (GTDB taxonomy): domain Bacteria; phylum Myxococcota_A; class Polyangia; order HGW-17; family JAJRWW01; genus JAJRWW01. The sequence continues at coordinate 1,972 of JAJRWW010000484.1, read as the reverse complement.
AAGCTGGACGACACCCTCGACAGCTTCGAGAGGCTCGTCAGCGGGGAGCTGGACGACCTGCCCGAGCAGGCATTCTACATGTGCGGCGGCATCGAAGAGGCCATCGACAACGCCAAAGAGATGGCCAAGGCCTGAGTAGAGAGGTGTGACCGTGGCATCCTATCCCCTGCAGATCATGGCCATGGACCGACTGGTGTTCGAAGGCGAGGTGGACCACATCCTGGCCAGGGGCACCGAGGGCTTCCTGGGCGTCCTGGCGCACCATGCCCCCCTGGTCACCGAGCTCGCCGATGGCGTGCTGGAGCTCACCTCCGGCTCATCCAAGCGTCGCTTCCACGTTCGAGGCGGCCTGCTGGAGGTGGGCGGGAACCGCGCCGCCATCCTGGCCGACGGCACGGTGGAAGAGCTATAGGTCGGCGGGAGGCAAGATCATGCGGTGCCCAAAGTGCGACCTGGAGATGACCCCCAAGACCTTCGACGGCGTGGAGGTGGACCGCTGCTTCGGCTGCGGGGGGATATTCGTGGACAAGGGCGAGATGGAGGCCATCGAGAGCAAGAAGCTCTCCGCCCTGGTGGACATCGCGGGGAGGACCGAGAAGGCCGAGGTGATGGACGAGGTGGAGGCTGTGTGCAGGCGCTGCGACAGGCCCATGATTCCCCTGCGGGGCGCCAACGACGTGAGGTTCGACTGGTGTGACAAGTGCGAGTCCATGTTCTTTGACCGCGGCGAGCTCGCCGCCATGGACGTGCTGCCCGAGGACTGACCCCCGCGCCCCCCGCCAGCCCCCATCCCCCTTCAGCCCCCGCTCCCCCCGACTACCTGCCCAGGCCAATCCTCCTGGCCTCACCCTCGTAAAATGGCGACCCGGGCGCCAGCTCCAGCGCCCGCGCGATGGCACGCCTGGCCTCGGCCTTGCGGCCTAGCTTCCCTGAGATGGCGGCCAGGAGGTACCAGGCCCAGTCGTTGGCAGGCGCCTTGGCGAGCGCCTCTCTCACCTGCCCGAGCGCCCTCTGGAGCTCATACCCGCCGCGACATTTTCGCCGCAGCCCGGCGGCCAGGATCAACGCCGCAGCCTTGCGCCCGCGAAGCCTGACCTGCTCGTCGACCACCTCCACGGCCGCCGCCGGCCTCCCTGAGAGGCAGAGGGCGTGGGCCAGCCAGAAGCGCAACGACTCCCCTGCCCTCCCGCCCGGGACCCGCTTCACCGCCGCCTTCAGATAGGCCACGGCGGCGCCCGGATCTCGCTTCACCCGCACCAGGTACCGCGCCCGGTGCACGAGGATCTTGCCCACCAGGCCGGTGCGGTTCTTTGGGTCCGCGGCCAGCACCTTGTCGTAGTGGGCCATGGCCTCCTTCTCGCGCCCCCGGCCCAGGAGCTTTCGCCCGATCTTGTAGCGCAGCTCCAGGCTGTCGGGTCGCCGCCGCAGCCCGTCCTCGAGCAACGAAAGCATGTCCCTGCCCCCCAGGATGGCCCGGGCCTGTGCGAGGTACTCCCCCGGGCCATCGAACCCCTCGATGCGATCCAGCTCCCTCCCCCTGCCGTCCAAGAACACCGTGGTGGGAAGCCCGGTCACCGAGTGCTTTGCCACCCGGTCGGGCGCCTTGTCGAAGTCCACCATCTCCAGGGGGATCCCCTCCAGGAGCCTGGCTCCCTCCGGCGCAGCGAGGACCTGCTTGTGCAGCCTGCTGCAGGAGGGGCACCACTTCGCAGAGAACACCAGAACCCTCCGAGCACCTCCCCCGGGCCGCGGCCTGCTCCTCTGGTCAGCTCTGGAGCCATGAGGATCCTGAGCGGATGCTCCACGGGAGATCCCCCGGCGTCCCTTCCCTTTGGAGAAGCTCCCTCCGACCCTGCGCTCGCAGCCGGCGTACGCGAGAGCCACCGCAAGGGGCAGCACCACGGCCAGCCGGAGAGTCACTGGCACGTCTGCCCGCAGGACTGGCTGCACAGGGTCACGCAGGCGTCGCTCC
>JAJRWW010000483.1 GCA_024276595.1 Myxococcota bacterium | reverse complement strand
TCCATGGTGAAAAACCACGCGCCGTCGGCCTCGAACAGCTCACCCAGGGAGACCAGGTTTGGGTGGCGCACGTCCTGCATGGCCCGGAACTCGTTCTTGAGGCGCAGCAGCAGCTCCGAGGTCGGGCTCCGGATGGTCTTGAGGGCGACCTTGGTGTTCAGGAGCTTGTCGTGAGCAGAGTACACGACGCCCATGCCCCCCGCGCCCAGACGCTCCTCGATCACGAAGCGGTCACTACCGGTGAACTCGAATGATTTTGCCTTGGGCGACATCTAAGCGGGGATCTCCAAGCAGAGCTCGAGAGAAGTAATACTAGCAGTATGGCTCAGGAATGTCAGTTCCAACAATCTTGTGCCCGATGGACTCGGCAGACTGCTTCACCTGCTGGTAGACCACCTGGTTGTGCACCTTCAGGGCCCAGGTGGAAAGGGAGGCCAGGGAGGGAAAGTTGAGCTCCTGGTACTCGAAGATCTGCGTCACCCGTGACCGCGGAGGGGTCCAGGTGTCATGGGGGCCTGGCACCACATCCTCGATCACAAAGGTGGAGCTGCCGGCGATGGGAGAGCCGGCCAGGTACTCGTAGCGCAGGGTGTAGGGCTTGTTTTCCAAATCGAGCGTCACGATCTCCCCGTAGTCGCTGATGACGTTGTCCTCGATGAAGCGGATCAGCTCCCTCACACCCACCATGGACATGAGACCGTCGAGGAGGGGCTCCATGCCGCCGAGGGGGGTGGCGCGGAGCTTCCTGAGGATGGAGCCCTTGAGGCTGTAGCGCCCCTGGAAGCGGTCGTGCAGCCTGAAGGGCTTGCTCGTTCGAAGGCAGGGGCGCCGAACAGAGATGAGACCGAAGCGGGCCCCCGGGTCGATCATCTTCTGGTGGAAAGCATCCTTCAGCTTTGAAGCCTCGCAGTCGACGTCCACGCTGTGAGTGTCTCTCTTGATGGCGTAAGAGCCCAGCGGATCCGTCCACAGCTTCGGACGCCGCGCCAGCCGCTGAGCCCAGCCCTGCTCAGAATTGCTCATGGAACATCCTCCAGTGCTAGAGAGCAGATGATAGCCAGGATGGATCCGAAGAGCCAGCCAAAACGGCTCAGCCCTTCGCCGGAGATCCGCCAGCGGCAAGGGAGCCCGCAAGGCCGCGGCGGCGAGGCCCACGGCGCCCGCAGCAGCCCCATTGCCGATGCCCACCTCCAGATCACACCGCCGCCTCGGTCCGGGCACCGGCCTCCCTAGCTGCGCTGCATGGGGCAGATCCCTCCGTCCGGGGTCATGTCGAACACCTTGTCTTCGAACTTCTCCCAGCGGGCCTTGAAGACCCCCATCTTCTGCCCGATGCGCATGAGCTGCTGGGGCACGGCAAAGAGCCACTGGTGCTTGCTCACGGGCGGGAAGCGGGGGTCTCCAGGGGTTGTGGACATGCGCGTGACAAAGCGCACCAGCTCGTGAAACCGCTCGAGGGTGTTGATCAGCGGTGGCACGTACCCGGCGATGTTGTCCCAGGAGTGGTACACATCCATGGGCCCCTCGCGGTGGATCTTGATGGGCCCCCATGCCTCGAGCGCCTGGCTGAGCATGGGGCTCTTGCTCGGGTTCAGGCCCATCTTCTCCCCGGCAACCCAGTCCAGGGCGAAGATGTTGGGGGAGGCCAGCCATGTGTGGGTGTGCTTGGGGGTGGGGTCCCAGACGTGGCCCGTCAGGCCGTCGCCGCTGACCCAGGCATCCAGGAAGCCGAAGTGCACCTGGTCCAGCTCCAGCGAGAGGATGGTCACGGCCCACCACTCCTGCTGGGTGCCGTGGTAGAGCTTCATCTTGTCCCACCTGGGAAAGCAGCCATAGATGTTCTTCAGGCAGGCGGTGTAGACCGCCTGCCAGTGGGTCTTGTTCTTGGCGAAGGAGATGCGGAAGTCGGCGTCGTGCCAGCGCTCACCGGCCACGTCCCGGCCGAGGCAGCCGCCATAATCCACCTCCACCTGGGTGTCCGAGGAGAGGTCCACGATGTCGTAGCCGCAGCCCGAGTAGCCGCACATCTGAGCCACCGCTTCCACGGTCCTGCAAGAGTAGGAGTAGTCGTACACGTTGCGTGACTCGACCACCGCGATCCGGTGGAAGCCGGCGCCACGGATATGCTCCACGAGGCGCTCCACCGCCTGGGGGCAGGTGTACACGGAGCTGTCCGCCTCGTAGATGGAGGCGGTCATGATGTTGGGCTTGATGGCGACGGAGAACTCGTCCCTGGTGCCGCCCTTGGCGGTCCATGCCTCCTCGAGGCTGTCTAGGAAGCCGCTTTTTTGGATTATCTCATCCAGGAGCTCCAGCTTCTGGTCCGACTCTCCCTGCTCGATCCAGACGGTGGCGTCCCTTTGATAAATGAGCTGCTCTGTCATTGGCGTGATCCCCCGGGCGCTCCCGTGCGCATGTTGCGCGCATATTAGCGCAATCGTCTGCTGGTGTCCCGCAACATCTGGAGGGCCAGCGGCGTCAACAGGTCTGCCGAGAGCAGGTCCTGGCCATGGTCTCCAGGGCGGCCGCTGCCAGCTCTACCACGCGCGCCAGGGCGCCTTCGTCGAAGGGGGAGACGAGCCCGGCGGAGCGCACGAGCTGCTGGAAGGGGAGGCGGCCACCTCGGCCGCAGAGGGACACGAATGCGTCCATGGTCTCGGCCGGGTCCTCCCGGTGTCGGACCCAGAGCTGGAGGGCGCAGGTCTGCGCCAGGCAGTAGTCGATATAGTAGAAGGGGTTTATGTAGATGTGGCGTTGAAGCTGCCAAAAGCCACCCATGGCGGGGTACGAGAGATCTCGGTACCTTCGCCAGGGGAGGTACTTCTGCTCCACCTGCTGCCACATCTCGTGCCTGGCGCTGGGGGAGGCATCCGGCTCCCCGTACACAAGGTGCTGGAAGTGATCCACGGCGGCGCCATAGGGAATGAAGGTGATCGCGTCCGCCAGGTGGTTGCGTCGGAACCGCTCCGCGCGGTCACCGAAGAACAGCTCCATGTAAGGCCAGCAAAGGAGCTCGAGCCCCATGGAGTGGACCTCACACGACTCGGAGGTGGGCCACAGGTAGTCCAGCAGCTCCACCTGGGCCGAGCGGAAAAACTGGAAGGCGTGCCCGCTCTCGTGGGTAAAGACCTCCACATCGGCCTTGGAGCCGTTGAAGTTTCCGAAGATGAAAGGGACACCCCAGACTGGGAAGCCCGTGCAGAAGCCGCCGTCGGACTTGCCGTCGCGGGCCAGCAGGTCCAGCAAGCCCCGGTCTCTCATCATGGTGAAGAAGGCCCCGAGGGCTGGGTGCATGGAGTCGAACATCCTCTGGGCCTGGGACATCATCCAGATGTGGTCTCCGAGGGGCTCGGGGTTCCCGCCAGGGTCGTGCACCGCCTCATCCCAGTAGCAGAGCCGATCCAGGCCCAGGCGGGCAGCCTGGCGTTGCCTCAGGGTGGCGGCCAGGGGCACGACAGTCTCCCTGACCTGGGCCCTGAAGCGCTCGACGTCGTCCGCCCGGTAGTCCACCCTCCGCATGCGGCGGTAGCCCAGCTCCACGTAGGTCTCCATGCCCAGCTTGTGCGCCATCTGGGTGCGCAGACGCACCAGCTCGTCGAAGATCCTGTCCAGCTCCGAGGCGCTGGCGGAGAACCAGTCCCAGCGCGCCAGCTCTGCCTCGAGACGGGCGTCGCGGTCGGGCCCGGTGGCGTGACGACGGATCTGGGCCAGGTTCAGGTCTTCGCCCTGAAAGCGCACGCGAGCCGAGGCGAGAAGCTCCACGTACTCGGCCTCCAGGGACGCCTCGGTGACCAGGTCCTGCTCGATGGTCGGATCAAAGGCCAGCACGTCCGACTCCCACAGGGAGAAGGCCTGGGGTGAGATGAGCCGCTCCAGATCCGTCCGGCGAGGGCTGGCCAGCAGAGCCCGCATCATGGACACGTCCAGGCGGGTGATCCGCGGGGAGAGCTCATCACAGCGCTGGCGATTCCTCCGGGCGGGCCCATCGGTGGTGTCCTGGTTGAAGCGGAGGTGTGTCAGCGATTGCC
>JAJRWW010000482.1 GCA_024276595.1 Myxococcota bacterium | reverse complement strand
GGGCTCATGCGCTGGAACTACATCAGCCCTCGGAAAAAGCAGCTCGTCTGTGACGGCAAGACCCTCTGGATCTACGATCCGGCCCAAAAGCAGGTGTTCTATCGCCCCATCAAGACATCCGCCGTTCCCTCCGCGGTGAGCTTTCTGTGGGGCAAGGGCAAGATCACCAGCGACTTCTTCGTGGCCATTGTCCAGGGCTCCAAGTACGCCGGCCCCGGCCTGAAGGTGCTCAAGCTCAAGCCGAAGGTCCCCAGCTCCAACTTCAAGCACATCATCTTCGTGGTGGATGCAAAGACCGCGGTGGTGGTGCAGACCATCGTCTACGACCACCTCAAGAACAAGAACCACTACTTCTTCCTCAACGTAAAGGCCAACACCGGGGTGCGCGACAGCCGCTTCAGGTTCACTCCACCCAAGGGGGTGCGCCTCATCAAGGCCACCGACAAGAACCTCAGGCCGTAAGACCTGGGACGCCCTTGGCGCCAGAGGCTCTGCGCGGGTCGCCCACGGATCACCCCTGCCCGGACACCTGAGCGAGCAGGCGCGGGAGCACCACCTGCCAGTCCAGCTCCCGCGCCAGCCGCTCCCGGCTGCCGCCACCCAGACGGCCGCGGTGCAGAGCCCAGCGAGCGCCAGTCACCAGCGCCCCCAGGTCACCGTCCTCCACCAGCTCCACAGGTGCACCGAGACGCCGCGCCTCGGCCAGACCACCGGGTGTGGTGGAGACCACCGGAAGCCCGGCCGCCAGCGCCTCCCGGGCCACCACCGGGGCACCATCCCCGCGCCCGTCCGGCAGCACCGTGGAGGTGATCACCAGCAGGTCCGCGGCTGCCAGCAGATCTGCCCTCTCGGCCGACCCCACCCAGCCCACGAAGCGCACCCGGGTCCCCAGCGGCCTGGAGCTGCGCCGAAGGCGCTCCTCCTCTGGTCCGCCCCCAGCAAGGACCAGGGTCAGCTCTGGCATGACCCGGGCCAGGTCGACTGCCAAGGCAGCGCGCTTGAGGGGTGTCATCCGCCCCATCCACAGGGCCACGGGGCCCTGCAGACCCATCCGCGCCCGGGTCCCCACCCTGTCGCCCCCGACGAGCTCCCCTGCACAGACGCCCATGGGCTGTACGACCGAGATGTCGAGGAGCCGCCGCTGGAGATCCCGCGTGAGCAGCGCGGCAAAGCGTCGCCGCAGGCTCCCTGATACAAAGGCCAGCGACACCCTCTGCCGCACGAGCCACCGGGCAATCCTCGCGCCCCCTGCCATCCTCTCCAGCAGGTGCACGTCCGAGCCGTGGGCAATGGCGAGGTGGGGAGCATTCGAGGCCAGCGCGGCCGCCAGGCCGCAGGGGAGCAGCCAGTGGCTCACCACCACGCCGTAACCCCCTCGCCGCGAGAGGCAGGCGGCCGTTAGCCGGGCCGAGAAGGCCAGCGCCGGGGCCCAGAGCCAGGGTCTGCTCGTCAGGGCCTCGGGCGCCCCTGGCGCCGAGGAGAGAAACTGCAGCCCCCTGGGCCGGAAGTAGGCCAGGGGAGCCACCCGCACACCCGGGTCTCGGAGCGGAAGGGCTGGATCGGCCGGCTCGGGACAGAGCACCTCCACCCTGTGGCCTGCCCTGGCGCAGGCCAAACAGAAGCCTCGCACGAAGCCCCCTGCGCTGGTGAGCCCTGCGCCCTCCGAGAGCCTTCCTGGTGTGCGGCCCGAGCCATCCTGGGTGAGCAGGCCCGAGGGGTAGGAGGTGGTCAGCACCCCGATGGCCAGGTCTGAGGAGCCGCCCCTCACTGATCGTCCGGCTCAGCGCTCGCCGGTCAGGGTGGTCAGGTCCAGCTCGAAGTCGGCGGCGGGGTGGCGCAGCCGGAAGGCGTCCAGCACCTCCGGATGGAGCTCTCCCAGCACGCCCACCTCCCGCTCGCCTGCCTCCCCATCAGCGATGATCGTGGCACCGCGCCCCGGGAGAAACTGCGGCAGGGGAGCGGTGCACGTGCGTACGCCCCAGCCAAACTCCCGGAGCACCGCAGCCGCTGCCGCCCGCACGTCGGTCACGCCCATCTTCTCGCCGATGATCACCCCGGCCACCCGTCTGCGCTCCAGGGCGCCAGTGTCGGTGTCGGCCAGCTCGGTGACCTCCCCCACCTCGAAGATGCGCTGGGGATACTCCCTGTGGGCGTTTACGGTCAACGTGTCCAGCAGCCCCGGCGCCAGGCTGGGTCGCAGCAGGGTCTGCTCGCTGGAGATGGGGTGGGACACCTCCACGTGGTCGCCCGAGCGCTCCAGGCGCATGGCGTCGTAGCACCGCCGCTCACAGGTGAGCTGAAGGGTCATCACCTCCAGGTAGCCCAGGCCACACAGGGTCTCCCGAGCCAGGCGCGAAACGGCCTCCACCCGACGCTCACCGCCCACGGTCATGGTGGGCACCAGCCGCGGCGTGATGTTGTGGTAGCCATAGGCGATGGCAGCGTCCTCCATGAGATCGCGCGGGTGCAGGATGTCGTTGCGGTAGGCGGGTACCCGCACCTTCAGAGCTCCCTGTCCGCCTGGAGCCACGTCATGACCCATGCGCTCCAGGAGGTCGGTCAAGGCGGTGGCATCCAGGTCCACACCCAGCAGCAGGCCCGTGGCCTCCACATCCAGGTCCACATCCTGGGGAGTGAGATCCGGCGTCACCATCTCACCGTCGGGATAGGCTATTTGAACCTGCTCCACCATGACATCGGGACACAGCTCCTCGAGGGAGGTCACGAGCACGTTCAGGGTGCGGCCCACCAGCCGCCGGCCGAGGCCGGTCACGTCGATGAAGAGACTCCTGGTGCCGTCGGTCACCCGAGTGTGCTCGCTGTTGATTATTGGCGGCATGGAGAGCACGGAGCCGTCGCCATCAGTCAGCAGGGGGTAGCGCTCGAACCCGTCCAGGAGCCCGGCGTACTCCACGCCCTTGGGGTGCTCGCGCAGGATTTGGGCCGGAGTGAGGCTGCTCGTGGGGTCGGCGGGATCGTAGCCCAGGGGCACGAAGGAGATCCCCTCGGGCTCCACGGCCCCGTACCGGAGCTCTGGCAGCCGCACCCGCTCCAGGTCGTACACGCCGATGGACGCGTGCTTGCGATCCCGCCCAAGGGCCCAGTGGAGGTTCTCCTGGAGGTTCATCACCTCCTTGATGATGTCGTCGGACAAGGCCACCGAGCGAACAACCGCGCAGGCGATTGCCGGTCGTGGGCACAGGTCCCCCGACAGGTCCGGATGCACCACGACCCGGGCCACCGGGGGGGCGAGCTCGTAGCGGCGCAGGCCGCGCTCCGCGCCGAGGTAGGCGCGCAGAGTGCGAGCCAGGCCGCCGGGGTCGAACATGTCCGGGCGCACGGCCAGCAGCTCCATGCGGATCACGTCTCCTTCTCCCAGAGACTGCAGGGACTGTGGGGCGCTGGAGAAGTCCGCGCCGCAGCGGCGGCAGAGCACCGGGGGCTGTTGGGTTTCGGTGATCTCCATGATGTTTCCGCAGTGGCGGCACTTGAAGCGACGGAGGGTGGCGTAGCCCTCCACGTCGCAGCCCAGGTGCTGGAGCTCCTCGATGAGCTCGTCCCTGCCCAGGTCCGCGGCCAGACGATCATTGAGCAGGCTGACAGGGATTCCCACTACTGGCATAGCTTGGTCTCCTTCAGCCAGGCCAGGTCTGAGATGTAGATCTGGCGAATATCCTCGAGCCCGTATCGGAACATGGCCAGCCGCTCCAGGCCCAACCCCCAGGCCAGCACCGGTACCCTGCAGCCCAAGGGCTCGGTCACCTCTGGCCTGAACACCCCGGCGCCTCCCATCTCCACCCAGTCCTGCTTCTCCTCCATGTAGACGAACACCTCCACGGAAGGCTCCGTGTACGGGAAGAACGCGGGCCTGAACTGGAACTTGTCGAAGCCCATCTTGCGATAGAATGCCTCCAGGGTGCCCAGCAGGCTCGCAAAGGAGGCCTGCTCATCTATGATTATCCCGTCCACCTGGAAAAACACCGGCAGGTGCTTGTAGTCCACCGTCTCCCGCCGAAAGACCTTGCCGACGCAGAAGACCTTGCGGGGCGGGTTGGGATCGGCAGCCAGGGCCCGGATGGTGCACGCGGTGGTGTGGGTCCGCAGCACCGGCTCGGCCGCCAGCTTCCTGCGCCACCTGTAGCGCCAGCCCACAGATCCGGTGTCGCCCCCATCCTCGTGGGTGCGCCGCACCGCCTCGACCACCTCGTCCTCCGGCAGGTCGCACCTCCCTGGCCGCGCAAGGTAGAAGGTGTCCTGCATGTCCCGCGCCGGGTGATCCTGGGGCTGAAACAGGGCGTCGAAGTCCCAAAAGGAGCTCTCAACGAAGGGGCTGACGATCTCGGAGAAGCCCATCTCGAGAAAGACTCTGCGGGTCTGCTCCAGCACCCGCCGAAAGGGGTGTGCCTTGCCCGGGACCAGAGGCTCCGTCTCGGCCGCCATGTCGTATGGACGAAAGTCCACGTCTTTCCAGGAACCGTCCGCCAGCATGGCCGAGGTGAGCTGGTTCACCTCCCTCCGCAGCACCGCGGTTGTCGCCTCCCGCCGCCCCGCCTCTGTCGCCTCGAGGTAGCGCAGCTTGCGCTTTTTGACCCGCACCACGTTCTTGCGCCCCAAAAGCAGCTTCATGGCCGCCGCCGTGTCCACCCCTGCCTCCTCCAGCTCGGCGTCGGTGCTCTCCTCCACCTCTGCCAGGCGCGCGATCAGCAGCTCGTCGGGGGACCGCTCGGAGAGAGCGAGCCGGCCCGTGGCTGACAGCTCCAGAGCGCCGCCCCGCTTCTCCGCCCAACCCTTGGCGAGCAGAAAACGCAGACACTGGCCCACGCCCTTTTTGTCCAGGCCGGCGAGGTCTGGAAGCTGGGCGATGGTGGCCGAGCCTCCAGCCCTGTCCATGGCTTCGATTAGCCTTCGCTCGGGCAGGCCGTGGGCAGCGAGGGGACGGCCCAGGTCACCGAGGCGATACTCCTGGTAGGTTTGCTCGGTCATGGCCGCCAGGCCCGCCTCCACCAGGTTGGCGCCCGCGGCCATGACCAGGCTCTGGTCCAGCGAGAGGCGCGTGGCCAGCTCTCCCACCAGCAGGCCCTCCTCGGCCTCGGCGAGGGCCTTGAGGAGGTGAAACTCGTTCTCTCTGAAGGTACTCATGGGCTCCTGGTTGCTGGGTTGGGTAAGCTTCGCAATGGGCAGGCAACAGGAGTAGCAAAGGGGAGGAGGGCTGTCCACACAGCAGAGCGTGTTTTTGGGCTCGGATGGATGTGGGGAGGTCCGGCCCCATGCGGGGCTCGGAAGCGGCGTGGGGCCTGTGCCGGGTGAGCTACTGGTTGCCGCCCCCAAGGGCGCCGGGGTCGACCCGAACCTTGAGGGTCCCGCCGGGAGGAACAATGGGAGGCTTCTTGTCGGTGAGCCACATGCAGTATGCAACTATCCCGATCATGTGCTGCATGTATGCTGTGATGGACTCGAAGGTGGACCGCTTCCAGGAGCCGCCGGTGAACACGCCGATGAGGCCGATGATGGCCTGGATGGCGACCTTGATGCCGAACAGGTATCCGACGAACATCTGCGGGATCATGATGACGCTGCCGAACAGGAGCTGCACGAAGCCGATCTTCTCGGCCCGCGGAAGCTGGAGGCTCACTGGATGGGCATCATCTGGGTCTCCCGGCTTGTGGGTGGAGAGGGCGTAGCAGTAGGCCATGAAGCGCAGCGACTGCTGCAGGAACTTGCGCTGGAACTCCCACAGGTCCTGGGGGTACTTCCCGCCTCCGGTGAGCAGCTTGATGAAGGCTATGATCGTCTTGATGTAGGAGATGATCGACATGATCCAGAGCTTGATGGCGGGGACGATGACGAAGAAGACGTTGATCCCCAGCAGGGCAAAGAGACCCTGCATCTTGGGTATCTTCTCCTCAAAGGGGATCGTGAGCGTCACCTCCTGCACATCACCGCCAGCGCTCGCCATGCCCGGCTGGGGGGCCATGCCCGGCTGGGGGGCCGTGCCCGGCTGGGGCGGGGCCATGCCCGGCTGGGGCGGGGCCATGCCCGGCTGGGGCGGGGCCATGCCCGGCTGGGGCGGGGCCATGCCCGGCTGCGGGGCCATGCCCGGCTGGGGCGGGGCCATGCCCGGCTGGGGCGGGGCCATGCCCGGCTGGGGGGCCATGCCCGGCTGCGGGGCCATGCCCGGCTGGGGCGGGGCCATGCCCGGCTGGGGCGGGGCCATGCCCGGCTGGGGCGGGGCCATGCCCGGCTGGGGCGGGGCCATGCCCGGCTGGGGCG